>DUBO01000056.1 GCA_012960245.1 Candidatus Binatota bacterium
TTTACCCGTCGGTGGATCGAAGCTCACCCCCGGCAAGCCCGGTCGCCCGAAGCCCGGCGCTGCCAAGAGTTCGAGTCCTGGGCGGCAGGCGCCCGGTCGCTGATCGAGGCGGGTCGGATCGACAGCAGCTTTCCTTTTCTGCTCGCGTCGGTGGGCACCGGTACCTCGGTGTTGCTGGTCAACAACGACAGCGTGCACCGGGTGGGAGGCACGGCACTGGGAGGCGGCACCTTCATGGGACTGGTGAACGTGCTGGCCGGTGCCCGCGACTTTGCGGCCGCCGTTGTACTCGCGGCCGCCGGCGATCGAAAGAACGTGGACCTCCTGGTCAAGGACGTTTACCGCGACAGCAAAGAGTTGCCGCTGCCTGGCGACTTGAACGCGGCGTCCTTCGGCAAGATAACCGCTGATGGCCCCGAGCCCGTAGCGGCCGACCTCGCCAACTCGGCCGCGGCGCTGGTGGCCGAGAACATAGCCCTGCTCTGTCACGGCATGGCCGCTGCCGCGGGAGTGGACACGGTGGTGTACGGTGGCGCCACGCTGCGCGACAACCCGGCACTGGTGAGCGTGCTCACCGAGGTGTCGGCAGCCGTCGGCCTGCGAGCGGTGGTGCCGGACAATGGCGAGTTCACCGGCGCTCTGGGCGCGCTCAAGCTCGCTGCGAGTCTGTAGCCTACCCGTCGTTGCCGTCGTTGCCGTCGTTGCCGGCCAGCACGCGCTGACGCGCGGCCAGCGGGTCGAGGTAGGCCTGGGCCCGCAGGCGCCCGATTTCACTGGCCGTGTAAGGCGGGTCGGCCGTCGTCTGACCAAAGCGCGACAGCACCCAGTTGAGTACGGCTGCGAGCCGTTGGTCGTCCAGTGGTGAGTGGGCTGCGCCGGGCACGCGCCCGAGGTATTCACGGCCGCCGGGCAGCGCGAAGATGCGGCCGGTGTCGGCAAGTGAGGGTACCGCGCGTGATCCCTGGCCCTGGAGCAGGTGGCAGCCGCCACAGCTGAGCAGGTAGTCGTTGCGAACCTGCGCGTTGTTGTCGGTGGCTGCCTGGCTCGGCGACGCAGCAGCGGCGGTGGCTATAAGGGCAGTGACGAGCAGCGCCGGTAAGCGGGACTTCATTTCTCCGGCTGCCCTTCTACCGCCAGTCCGATGATCATGGCAGTGGAGCAGTTGTAGACCTGCGACTGCGCGCCCGCGCACCAGTTGATGTCGTTGTTGCGGTAGGGGTGGTAGACCGGCCGTTCCCCCTCGTTGCGGTTGCAGAAGCAGCGGCCGCAGGGGTTCTTGCCGCAGCAGTCGTTGTACCAGATGAGGTAGTCTTTCTTATCCAGCGGGTTGCGACAGGTTCCTATCCAGGTCACCGGCGACATTTCGGTGCCCGGCGGGCAGCTCGTGCCGCTGCCGCCACAACAACCGCATAGAAATCCGTCGATGGCACAGTTGCGCCAGTAGTCGCAGTGGTTGGGGTCGCCCTCGGGGCCTTCAATGTCTTCGGGCGGGGCGGCAGCGCGTGAACCGGGGCTTTCGTCGGAGGCTTGTCCGCGGGCCACCGGCAACAGTGGCAACGCCGCGACCCCGGCCACGGTGCCCCCAGCTATCACGTGGCCCAGGCGGGCGAGAAAACTACGCCGCCCACTGCGCCGCGCGAGCGCGCGCGAGCTGTTTTCCATCCAACGGTCCAACCTGCTCATAGAGCTTGTTCTCCTGCGGGTGCATCCAGCTCGTGGCCGGAGGGCTCAAGTTCGGCCGACTCAAGTTCGAGATACTCCTGTACCGAGGCCACGCCCAGGCGTCGCGCCTCGAACAGGCTCTCGAGGTGCTCGCGGGTGTTTACCATGCCGCGGGCGCGCAGCAGTCCGTCGCCGTCCACGAGGGCCGCATAGGGCAGTTTTGAAACCTGCCAGGCCAGGCCGAGCTCGGTTGATACCACCAGCGGCAGCGACGAGACCCCGTTGGCGCTGGCGTAGCGGCGGTACTCGTCAGGGTCGCCGTCGCCGGCCAGTACCACGCGTGCGCTCGCGTCTTCGTCTGCTGCTACCCGCAGCAGGGTGGGCAGCAGGGTGCGGCAGAGCGGGCAGGTAGGCGAGAGAAAGAACAGCAGCGTGTCGCGTCCGTCGGGGCTGGGCGCACCCAGTTCCAGGCTGCTCCCATCGAGCGTGGTGAGGGACAGTCGCGGCGCCGGCTGGCCCACGGTCGGTCCCTTGGCGGGTGCCAGCGCGCCTGCCGGTGCTACCCGTTCGTGCAGCAGGCCCACTTGCCGCGAGAGCGCGAACACGACCAGCGCCAGTGCCACCACGCAGACCCACAGCAGCACGTTGGTTATGACCAGGGCCTGCACGGCGTCAGGCCTCCTCTCCACTGGGCGATGACAAGGACATCAGCCGGTTGGATGCCGCCCACAGCAGGCTGGCGCAGGCCACCGTGCCCAGGAATGACAGGCCGTCGAGCCAGCCAAGTGCGCGAGCCGACGTGGGCGCGCAGGCCATCAGTCCGGCCGCCACCAGCGCCAGGTTACGGCCTAGCAGGCCGGGGTGCAGGCGTTGCGGTGGTCCGCCGCAGCCGCAGTCAAGGTCGCGCCGGCCACGCAGCAGGTTGATGGCGATGGCGCAGGAGTAGACAGTCAGCAGCGCGGCCGCCGCAAGCGCGGGCAGCAGCCCGGCCGCGGGCAACAGGAAGGCCACGGCCAGCAGCAGTTCTCCCACGCCGGTGGCCCAGGCGATGGGCGTGACCAGGCCGTCGGGCACGAGACGGTAATCCGAGAGCACCGAGCGAAAGGCCATCGGGTCGCTCAGCTTGTGCAGCGCTGCGCCCGCGAACAACAGCGCCATGCAGGCCCTCAGCGCCAGCGCCAGCACGGGATCGATCTCGGCCATGGTGATCACGGAATGCGGATCTCCCCGCCGGTCATGCCCGCTTCTTCTATGGTGTGCCGGTGGCGGCCGTCACGCGCGTCGAGTACGCCGATGACGCCGATTTCACCGTGGCGCAGGAACAGCAGCGGCTCGTCGTCCTGGCTCACCACTATCCTGTGGGCTCCCATTGACGGCGTAAAAAAACTCAGCGCGCGGTAGGCCAGGCTACCCGGCTCGAGACCCAGCACCGGGCGCAGGAAGGCCGGCAGCAGTGCCGGGATCTCGAAGGTGTCCGCGCGTGCTTGTTTTTCAAGGTCATAGACCCAGATCTCGCTGCCGGCGTCCTTGTGAGAGCCGGGCCCACCCTGGTGAACGAGCGAGTACAGGCGGCGGCTGTTGCGGTGAAGCGCGAGGTGCTGGGAGCCGCCCACCAACCAGGAATCGGTACGCTCTCGGTCGGTCATGAGCGACCAGCGCGCCACCAGCGAGGGCTTGCCGCCGGCAAACTCGACCTCGTGAAGGTAGCCGTCGAACGAAGCGAACAGCCAGCGACTACCGTCGCGCGCGCCCTTTTCGCTGAGCGGGTCTGCGACCACGTCGAAGAAGGGCTCACTGCGCCTGGTCTCGGCGGCGCTGCCGTCGTCGGCCAGGGTGACGGCCAAGGCGGCGCCGTCACCGCAGAGCATGCCGAAGCTGCGCCGCCCGGTGGGGTACACCAGCGAGCAACCGGCCACGGGTATCTCGGCCGCGAAGCGTCGTTGTTCGAGGTCAACGACGGTCACTGAACCTGACTGCACGAGGTTGAGCACCACCAGGAAACGCTCGTCGTCGAGCAGGGCCGACAGCGCTATGCCGGTGCCGGTCTCGGTAGCGTGCGTGGGCAGTTCGATCTCGCCCGTGACCGCGAGCGTGTGGAGATCGTAGATGGTCACGTAGTCGGTACGCTCGCCGCGGTGGCCGCGGTCGTATACCGGTTCGACCACGTAGACCTCGCGCCTCGAGTAGGACGTGTGCGGCGCCACCCCGCCCAGCGAGGCGGTGATGTCTACCATGCCCAGCGCCTGCCCGCTGTCGCCGTCAAACAGTATGCTGTGGCGAAACAGCCGGTCGCCCACCCACAGAGCGTGCGGGCCGAGCTCCGGGCGCACGCTTTCGACCACGCCGTGCGGGTCCTGGGCAACGATGGGCGTCGCGTCCGAACCGTCTTTGTTGGCCTCGGGCGCAGACGGCCAGGCGGTGTCGGCGGCTGGGCCGAGGGAGAAGAAAGTTGCGGCAAACAGTGCTGGCAGTAGTGCTTTCACGGGCGAAAGCACAGCCTAGTTACGCGACCGGCATGAGACAAGGCGGCGCCCGCCCGGTAATCGCGCCGGAGGTCAGCGCCGCCGGGCGCTATTGGACGGCGATGATCTTGACGTCGAAGGTCAGGTTCTGGCCCGCCAGCGGGTGGTTGAAATCAATCACGGCCGTTTCGTCTTTGATCTCGACTACGCGCACCGGACGACGGCTGCCGTCGGGCGCGCCGACCACCAGCGTGGTGCCGGCTTCGCGGGCTTCTTCGGGTATCAGCGACAGCTCGACCTGGCGGAAGGCCTCTTCGTCGATTTCACCGTAGCCGTCTGAGGATGAGAGTTTTACCTGTTTGCTCTGGTCTACCGCGAGGCCAAGCAGGGCTGCTTCGAGGGCCGGCAGGATCTCGTTGCTACCCTGGGTGTAGACCATCGGGGCCCGGCCCTCGCTGCTGTCGGCCGTCGTGCCGTCGTCGAGCTTGAGCGTGTACTCTATAGAGACCTTGCTACCTTCCTTTACTACCTTGGACTCCTTGTCGCTGTCTTGCGCGTAAGAGGCCGAGGCCACCAGTACTGCCAGAAGGCTGGCGGTCGCGATCCGTGCAACGGCTGTAATTGTTCCAGATCTCATAACATGGCTCCTGTTTTCTGGTTCCCTAGTACCGTGTCCGATAACCGGTCGCTTCAGGACGCTCTTGCGACCCGATTAGTGCGACGGCGTCCGCCGCCCGGTCCAGCTCCCTTGCTGTTCGAATCGCGGCCGTGTCGCTGCGGGTGGGTGGACTTGCTGGGCCCGCCGCCCGACGAGTTGTGCTTGCCGTTGCGCTGCGCGTGGACGTAGCGTTTTTCGTCGTCGGGTTGCGTCTCGAAGCCATCGACCACGCGGCGCTTGATCTTCACGCCCAGCTTTCGCTCTATGGCCTTGACCTGCTGCGCGTCTTCCCTGGCAACGAAGGTGTAGGCCTTGCCGCTGCGCTCGGCCCTGCCCGTGCGGCCAATGCGGTGGGTGTACGCGTCGGGCGTGTTGGGAATGTCAAAATTGATTACGTGCGAGATGCCAGCCACGTCGATGCCGCGGGCGGCGATGTCGGTGGCCACGAGCACGCTGAAACGCCCCTCACGAAAACCCTTCATGGCCCGATCGCGCTGGCCCTGCGTCATGTTGCCTTGCAGTGCCACGGCCTCGTGGCCCTTGTTGCTCAGCTGCTCGGCGAGTTTTTTGGCCCTGTGCTTGGTACGCGAAAAAACGATGGACGACTTGAAGTCGTCGCCGTCGAGCAGGTGTAGCAGCAGGTCTACCTTGCGCGTCGCTGCCACCGGGTAGAGCGCGTGCTCTATGGTCTCGATGGGCGCGGCGTGTTCGAGCTCGAAGACCTCGGGTTTGTACAGCACCGTGTTGGCCAGCTTGCGTATGGCCGACGGCATGGTGGCCGAGAACATCAGGTTCTGTCGGTCATCGGGCAAAGCGGCGATGATCTTGCGGATGTCGGGAAGAAATCCCATGTCGAACATGTGGTCGGCCTCGTCGATGACCAGCGTCTCCACGTGCGAAAGGTCAACGAAGCCCCTTCCGAAGAGGTCGAGCAGGCGCCCGGGACAGGCCACGATGATGTCGGGCTTGGCCTTCAGTCCCCTGATCTGGTTGCCGGCCGACACGCCGCCGAACACGGTGATGACCTTGGCCTTGGTAAACTTTGCCAGCAGTCGGGTCTCGGCCTGTATCTGCATGGCCAGCTCGCGGGTGGGCGCCAGTATGAGTGCGCGCGGACCGCGGCGGGGGTCGGTGACGATGCGCTGCAGTATGGGCAGCACGAAGGCAGCGGTCTTGCCGGTGCCGGTCTGGGCCAGGCCCAGTACGTCGTAGCCTTCGAGCGCCGACGGGATGGTGGCCGCCTGTACCGGGCGGGGCGTGACGAAGCCGGCCTCCTTGATGCTGCGACGAAGCGTGTCGTCGAGCGGCAGCTGCTCAAAAGTGGTCACCGTATCGGGAGAGCCGCCGTGGTTGGGGGCAGGCATGTCGGGAATAACCTGGTCGGAAGGGGAAGTGTCAGGGATAGAGGCGTCAGTAATAGAAGTAGTATCGTTCATTGGAAATAATTAACTCGTGGATGGACGTACACATTCGGTGTACCCACCGGTAGATTCAGACCCGTACAACAGAGAAGGGTGTGGATTTATTGAAACGCGGCGCGATCTTCCTAAAGAAGCGATCCTGCTGTGCGCCGCCAGTCGCCGGAAGGGCGACCATCAGAGGTTAATTGTATAGCCGGGCTTTGCTGCCGGCGCAAGCGCTGTTTTGCCTCGCGGCTCTTTTTTCTCCCCGGTGGCCGCTGTCGCTACCGTTTCTGACCGTCGACCAAGGTGCGGGCAGGCCTTCCAGCCCTCCTGCGACGCGGGCCAGGGCGGGACGACCGGGTGTTTGTATGAGGGTGTTCGCGGGAGTAAATAGAGGCCTGAACAGTCCTGTTGCGCTTGCCGAAAGGGGGTAAACAGATGCACGGATACAATCATAAGTTCGCTGTTCTGGCCACGGGCGTTTTTCTGGCCACCTGCCTTGCGGGCTGTGACGAGGGGACGACCACTACCATTTCGACGTCTGCTACTTCGACATCTGTTACTTCGACGAGCAGCAGTTCGGCCCCGTTCTCGACCTATGTCCCCTGCGAATTCCTGACCGTACCCCGGCCCTACTGCTCAACCACCACCAGTTCGACGCTACAAGGTGATTAGCCAACGCCGGCGTTAAGCGAGCCCGGCCGCGCAAGGCGTCACCTGGACCGATTCGCCCTGAACCACGGGCTGCGGGCAAGATGCCCAGGGGCGGAATCGAACCACCGACACGGGGATTTTCAGTCCCCTGCTCTACCGACTGAGCTACCTGGGCGTGAGGGCAACGCGCAGGCCACGCGCGGTGGCCGGCGTAACCTGCCTGCGCAACTTTTCTAACGGTGTAGGGCGGGGGGGTCAACACGCCGCCGGGCGTATGGAGGCAGGCTGCTGTCCGCCAGGCGCGGCTCAGTGGCCCGAGGGGCAGCGGCGCTCGACCAGGTCGATGACCTCGGCGGCGAGGTCGGCACCACCCAGTCGCTTGATTTCCTGCAGGCCGGTGGGGCTGGTCACGTTTATCTCCGTGAGCAGTCCACCGATTATATCCAGGCCGGCAAAGTATATGCCCGCTTCGGAGAGCAGGGGCTCTATCGTGCGGCAGATTTCGTGTTCGCGCTCGCCGATCTCGGCCGCCACCACGCTGCCGCCCACGTGCAGGTTGCCGCGCAGATCGTCTGCGCGCGGCACCCGGCGCATGGCACCGGCCGCACGGCCTTCGAGATAGACCAGGCGCGTGTCGCCTTCGCGCGACGCGGGCAGGTAACGCTGCGCCATGATCTGGCGGCGCCCGTTGTCGGTGGACAGCTCGAGTATTGCGTTGATGTTGAGGTCGCCCGCCGACAGGCGAAAGATGCCCTGGCCGCCGCAGCCGTCAAGCGGCTTGACGACCACGTCCTCGCCCAGGCGCTGCATGAAGGCCAGCACGCGTTGCGGGTCAGCCGTTACTATGGTCTCGGCCACGAGATCGGGAAAACGCAGGATGCTCAGCTTCTCACTTATCTCGCGCAGGCCCGCAGGATTGTTGAACACGAAGGTGCGCGCGGGGTCGGCCAGGCTGAGCAGCTGGGTGGCAAAGAAAAAATCCGAGTCAAAAGGCGGGTCCTTGCGCATGAAGATCGCGTCGAAGTCGTCGGCGCGCTGGTCCGACCACTGCCCGAGTTCAAAGTGTTCGCCCTGCACGGGCTTCACCGTTACCGGCGCGGTGTGGGCCGCCAACCCGTCGTCGTACAGGAGCTGGTCAATCTGGCAGAACCAGTTTTCGTGGCCGCGCGACTGGGCCTCGGCCAGGAAGACAAAAGACGTATCCATGCTGATGTCTATCCCGTCGAGCGGGTCCATGACGAAGAGAAATTTCATGATCGGCTGGCTACCTGCGGGCTGGCTACCTGGCCACCGGAGGCCGGCTGGTCCCGGCAGCGCTGGCGGGAATGACCGGCGGTTTACGTCCGAGGTCGCCCCACAGGTGCTGGCACACGGCGGCTGCCACTATCGAGGCGGTCTCGGCGCGCAGCACCCGCGGCCCCATGCCGACGTCGATCCACCCGTGCTGGTCGGCGAGTTCTAGTTCCTGGTCGGAGAAGCCTCCCTCGGGGCCGAGCACCGCTATTACGCTGTGGGTGTTGGGGTAGCGCTGTCGCAAGGTGGCGGGCGGGTCGTGGTCGGCGTTGGTGGTGAATATCAACCCCAGGGTGTCGTCGGGGCGGGTGGGTATGAACTCTTCAAAGCTGCGTATGCGCTCGACCACGGGCACCTGGGTGCGCCCGCTCTGCTCGGCGGCGGCCACGGCGATGCGACGCCAGCGTTCCACCTTGTTGACGGCCGTGTCTTCGCGCGGACGCGACACGCTGCGGTCGCTGCTTATCGGGCAGACGCGGTCCACGCCCAGCTCCACGATTTTTTCGACGACGAGGTCGAGCTTCTTTCCCTTGGCCAGGCAGGGGGCGATCGTCAGGTCGAGCGACGACTCGGTGCTGCTGTCTATCTCCTCCACTATACGCACCACCGCGGTCTCACCCTGGAACAGCTCGAGCACGCCCAGCGCCTCGCGTCCCTTGCCGTCGAAGACCACCAGCTCGTCGCCGGGCTGCAACCTGAGCACTGCCTGCACGTGGTGCAGGGCCGGGCCGGTGAGCACGGCTCGGTCGGCGGTCAAGCGATCGTCGCCCACGAAGATGCGCGTCTTTGGTGGTGAGGATGTGGTAGCCGAGTGGATCATGTCGATGCTTCTTTGCGGCAGATGGCGATGCTGCTCCAGCCGTCGTGTTGCAGGCAGTGTAGCGCCGTCCAACCCGGCTTGATAAACGCTGTTTGCACAATAGGCAAGCGCTCGTCGTCGATGCCCGACAAGATCAGCCTGCCCCCGGGTGCGACGCAGCGCGTCAGCGCGGGCTGCATGCCGACCAGGGTGGAGGCCAGTATGTTGGCAAAAACAAGGTCGTACAGTCCCCCTGAGGGCGGGCCGTCACACACGCGGGTCTCCAGTCCGGCCTCCAGTGAGTTCAGCCGCGCGTTCTCAAGCGTGGTGGTGACGGCCACCGGGTCGTTGTCGGTGGCCAGCGCGCTGCTGGCGCCCATGCGCAGCGCCGCCAGCGCCAGCACGCCCGATCCGCAGCCCACGTCGGCCACCCTGTCGCCCGCTTGCAGGCAGAGGTCGAGCAGCTCGAGACAGCAGCGGGTGGTCGCGTGTTGGCCGGTGCCGAAGGCGAGGCCGGGGTTGATGATCACCGTGTCGCGCTCCGGGGCCGCCTGCTCCCAGGGAGGAATGACCTCGAGTCGCTTGCCTATGGGCAGGCGCGGAAAAAAGCTTTTCCAGTTGTCGGCCCAGGCGCTGTTGTCGATCTGCCTGGGCGCGGCCGCGGTCACCATGCCGGCGGGCAACGACGCCGTGAGCGCGCGTGACATGCCGGCGGCCTGGGCGGCGCCGGCCGCCTGCAGGTAGACCACCAGCTCGGCTTCGCTACTGTCCTGGCCCCGCAGTTCGCTGTTGGCAAAGCCCTGCTCGGCCAGCAGTCCGGTGAGCAGGTCTACCTGCCCGGGGCTGCTGCGCAGCACCAGCTCGTACCAGCTGTGGTCGGTGTCCATGCGGGCAGGCTAACAGCGGGCCGCTCGCAGACAAAGCCGCCGGGCTTGGCACTTGCTTCGCCGCGGGGAGGCGGTTAGCCCTGCACGCATGCTGGTCATTGGTCACCGCGGCTCCACGGTCGACAGGCCCGAGAACACCATGCCGTCGTTCGCGCGTGCGCTCGAGGCGGGGGCCGACGGTTTCGAGTTCGACGTGCAGTTGAGCGCCGACGGTGCGCCGGTGGTCATACACGACGAGACGGTGGACCGCACCACCGACGGCTCGGGCTCGGTTGCCGGTCTGGAGACGGCCGGGCTCAGGCGCCTGGACGCGGGCTCCTGGTTCGACCCTGTTTTTGCCGGACTGCGCCTGCCCTTGCTCGACGAATTGCTGGCCGAGTTTTCGGACCGTTGCACGCTCAACCTGGAGCTGAAGACCGAGCAGGCCGACCCGGCCCTGGTCGAGCGCTGCCTGGCTGCCGTCAACAGGCACGCGGCGCTCGAGACGGTGGTGTTTTCGTCTTTCAGCTGGGACTGCCTGCAACTGTTGCGAGAGCGCAGTTCGGCGGCGCGGGTGGGCGTGCTCTATGTGCCCAACAAGGAGGAGGGTGCCTTTGAGGCCGCGGCCACCCTGGGCGCAGCCACCCTGCATCCGCACGTGTCGGTGGTCGACAAGAAGCTGATGGCGCGTTGTCGCAAGGCCGGGCTGGACATCTGGACCTGGAATGCCAACGACGAGGCCGAGGTCAGGCGGCTGCGCGATCTCGGCGTGGCCGCCGTGTTTTCAGACGACCCGGCGGCGGCCGTCGCGGCGTTGACCAACTGAGGGGAGGCCTGCCCTCTCCTTCAGGGGCCGACAACCGCGATGGTGACTTTTTCGGGGTCGAGGTAGCGCTGGGCCACCCGTAGCAGGTCCTCGGGAGTGACCGCGTTCATGCGCTCGGCGTGCTGGCGGCCGTTGAGATAGCCCAGTCCGTAGAGTTCGTTGAACAGCATTTCGTCGCCAATGGCGCCGTTGGTTTGCAGGGCGATGTCGTGGCTTCCCAGCAGGTAGAGCCGGGCGCGTTCCAGTTCGTCGCCGTCAACGAGTTCTGTTCTTACCAAGGCCAGCTGTTCGAGCAGCCCATCGATGGCGGGCTGTTCGTTGTCGGGGTCGGTGGCTATGTAGCCGCCGAACAGTCCAGGGGCCATGCCCTCGGTGTGGAAGGCGGTCACGCTGTAGGCCAGTCCGCGCTTATCGCGCAGTTCACGAAACAGTCGGCCGCCTTGCCGCGACAACACCGCGTCGAGAATGTCGAGGGCAAACCTGTCACTGTTGTGCAGGTCGGCGCCCGGCCATGCCACCACCACGTGTGATTGTTCGCGCGGTACCGCTTTGCGCACTTTCTGCACCACCCCGGGCGCATCGGCAGCCGGCGGCTGCACGAAGGCGTCGGCGGGTGCCTCGAGCCCCTCAAGCGCCGCCCGCAGGCGCTTGAGCACGTCGTCGCTCTGCACGTCGCCCACCACCGACACGACCAGGCTCGTGGGGTCGAGCGCGCGACGGTAAAAGTTTTCTATCGCGGCCTTGTCCATGGCCTGCACTGTTTCTTTTTCACCCACGGTCGTCATGCCGAAGGGGTGCGAGGGGTACACGGTGCGCCAGGCCAGTTCGAAGGCGAGGTGGCTCGTTGCGTCTTCCCTGTTGTCGATGACCTGCAGCAACTCGTGGCGGGTCTTCTCAATTTCGTCGTCCGGAAAGTCGGGCCTCAGCAGTACGTCGAGAAAAAGTTCGACGCCTTCGTCGAACGATCCCGACAGGAACGACCCGCTCACGCCCAGCGAGTTGCGACCCGAAAAGCCGCCCAGCTCACCGGCCATGGTCTCGACCTGCCGGGCCAGCTGCTCGCGGTCGATTGAGCCTGCCCCGCGGGTGAGCATCTCGGCCGTAAAGGTAGATACTCCGTTGTCCGATTTACTTTCGGCCAGCAGGCCACCGCGCATGGCCGCCCGGATGGAGAACAGCGGCGCTTCGTGGTGCTCCTGCACGATGATCCTGACGCCGTTGTCGAGCGTGACCAGCCGCGGCTCGGTGTCCCTCCCGTGCCTGGTGGTTGACCGCGAAGGTGCAGAGGGCCGCGCCTCGGCCTCGGCCTTTTCGTCGGCCTGCGATTGCACGGCTACCGAGAGCACGCGGGCCGCTTCCACGGCCGTGGCCTTGTCCAGTACCACCTCGCTGCCGGTGGGCACCAGGCTCACCACCGTGAGGTTATCGGCCACGAGGTAACGCCGGGCCACCCGCTGCAGGTCGGCCAGGGTGAGCGAGTCGAGTCGCTCGATGTAGCGGCGGTCAAAGTCGAGGTCTTCGTGCACGGTGAGCAGGTAGCCGGCTTCGCGGGCCTGGCCCTGCACTGTCTGGCGCTGGTAGATGAAGTCGGTTTGCAGGTTTTTACGCGCTCGCCTGAGTTCGTCGGCGCCCACCGGGCCGGCCAGCAGGGGCGTGATCTGTTCGAGCAGGGCGGGCAGGGTGGCCACGAGATTGGAGTCGTCCATCGACGCCGTCACCACGAACATGCCCGGGTCAGCGGGGGTGTAGGCGTAAGTGTTGACGCCGTTCACGAGCTGGGTTTCGGCCACCAGCTCCCGGTACAGGCGCGAGCTTTCGCCACCGCCCAGTATCCAGGCCAGGGTATCCAGTGCCGCTACGTCTTCGTGGTTGGCGCCGGGCACGTGGAAGCCCAGCGCGAGGTGCGACTCCTTCACGTCCATGTGCAAGGCCTCGAACTCGGTGCCGGCCTGCGCGGGTTCGCTGGCCCGGCTGGGACGTTCAACGGGGCGGTTTTCGAAGTCGCCAAAGAGGTCGTCGACCACCGACCGCAGCTCGCGCGCCTTGACGTCGCCCACTATCACCAGCGCCATGTTGCCCGGCGAGTAGAACCTGCCGAAGAAACTCAGGATCTTCTCACGGTCGAGCCCGGTTATTGATTCCTCGGTGCCTATGACCGGTCGGCCGTAGGGGTGCTGCTTGAAGGCCTTGGCAAACATGGCCTTGAACACGCGGCTTCCCGGCATGTCCTGGCTGCGCTTGTACTCCTCCATGACGACGCCCAGTTCGCGCTCGAGCTCTTCGGGGTCGAAGGCAGAATTGCGTACCGCGTCGGCCAGGATGTCGAGCCCCTGCTCGGCGTGACGCGAAGCCAGCACGAGGTGGTAAACGGTCTGGTCCCAGGAGGTCCACGCGTTGATGCGTCCACCGGAGCCTTCCACCTCGGCGGCGATCTCGCCCACGCCGCGGCGCGAGGTGCCCTTGAACAACATGTGCTCGTGCACGTGCGCCACGCCGGCCTCGGGGTCCAGCTCGTCGGCGGCGCCGGCCTTGACCCAGACCTGCAGCGCGACCACGGGCGCAAAATGATCCTCGCTCACCAGCACCTGCATTCCGTTGTCGAGTGTCCAGGTACTGAGTTTTTCTTCGCCGCGCTGCGGCATGACTGCGTCTATCATCGAGCTACACCCGTACAGGGACAGCGCAAAGACGGCAAGCAGGCTACAGACGTAGGATCCTGAGGCTGGGCGATTCATCGGTAAAAGGGGAACCGGGCGAATCCCATGTGGGGCGCGAGGTGTCAACCCGTGCTAGAGTAAACGCCTGTAGATGACCCGTGCAGGGGCTTAACAGCCGGTACTGGTCGGTGTGGAGGTTGGTATGAACATCGTCGATGTCGGGCTTCTCCTGCTCCTTTTTTTCGCGGCCCTCCGGGGTTACTCGCGGGGATTTTTTCACGAACTGCTCTCGCTGGTATCCATAGTGGCGGGCTGCGCGGTCGCGTTTCGTTTCTGCCCGGCCGTGGCCGAGGGCATCGCCGTTCGCGCCACCATGCCCTACTTTCTCACCATCAGCCTGGCCTTTCTCGCACTGTTTTTCCCGGTGGTCTTAGGCTTGAGGATAGCCAACACGCTGGTAGAACGCTTCTGGGTGTCGATTGCCGTGTCGCCGCAGAACAGGCTCGCGGGCATGGGCTTCGGTGTGCTCAAGGGCGCCCTGGTGCTCGGCAGCGCAGTGATACTGCTGCGCAGCTCAGTACCAGTGTCCGAAACCCGCGACGCTTTTGCGGGGCGTTTTCTCGGGGTAGCCGAAGAGCTGCAGGTGCGCGTGCAGGAGTCGCAGGTAGGCGATGCCCTTGCACGGGTTTCACTTGGCATTTTCGCCGTGGCAATGGATAAGGGACAGGACTGGTTCGTCTCTGTCGGCCACGACGGTCACCCTTGATTGCTGAGGACAAAATAAACGAGATCCGCGAAGCGGCGCGCATATCCGAGTTCATCTCGTCGCACGTCGAATTGAGGAGAGCCGGCCGCTCTCTGAAGGGCCTGTGCCCCTTCCACGAAGAAAAAACCCCGTCATTCTCGGTCAACGACGATGGCGGTTTCTATCACTGCTTTGGCTGCGGCGAAGGCGGCAACGTTTTTAAGTTCATCATGGCGCTCGAGGGGCTGAGTTTTCCCGAGGCGGTGCGCAAGGTCGCCGACCGTTGCGGCATAGAGCTCCCCGAAGAACGGGGCTCGGCCGGTGGCCCAGTGCGCAAGGACCTGTTTGCCCTGCTCGACTCGGTGGCCGGTTACTATCGTCGTGTGTTGCTTGAGACCCAGGCCGGCGAGTCCTGGCTCGAGTACCTCGCTGCGCGCGGCATCAACGAAAAGTCATCCGACAGTTTCATGCTTGGCGCGGCGCCCGATTCAGGGGACGGCCTGTTGCGCTGGCTCAAGCAGGAGGGTGCCGATCTCGAGCAGGCGCAATCGCTCGGCCTGGTCACGCGGCGGCAGGGCCGAACGGTAGACTCGTTTCGTTCGAGGTTGATTTTTCCGCTGCGCGATAACCAGGGTCGCGTGGTCGGCTTTGCCGGTCGCAAGGGCGAGACAGCCGAGGGCCCCAAGTACATAAACTCGGTGGAGTCGTCGGTCTATCACAAGGGTAGGGTTCTCTACGGGCTCGACCTTGCCCGCACCGCCGTGAGGGACAAGGGTTTCGCGCTGCTCGTTGAAGGTTACACTGACGTCATCGCCCTGCACCAGGCAGGAATGGAGAACGTGGTGGCCACCTGCGGCACGGCGCTCACCGCCGAGCAGGTCAAACTGCTCAAGCGCTTCAGCTCGGAGATGATCACGCTGTTTGACGGCGACGAGGCTGGCAGCCGGGCAGCCGGGCGCAGCTTTCCGGTGTTCATGGAGGCCGGCGTCTGGGCCCGTGGCCTGTCGTTGCCCGCCGACGCCGATCCCGACAGCTTTGTGCGCGAGCGCGGCGTGGAGGCTCTTGCGCAACTGCTGGGCGGGGCTGGCCCGCTGGTCGACACCTGGCTGCGGCAGCTTACCGGCCAGGCCGCCGATACGGCCTCCATGGCCAGGGCGGCCAGCGACCTGTCAAGTTTGCTCAAAAAGGTGCAGGACCCGTTCGAATATGACCTTTTGCTGCGCAAGGCTTCGGTGTGGACGGGCATAAGCGAGAAGGTTCTCAGGGGGCAGGCTGCGCCCATGCCACAGAAGCGCGTCGCGAGGGGCGCCGAGTCCCTTGGAGGGGCGGCGGGACTGGACGAACTGTTGGTGACCCTGCTGCTAAGTGATTCGGCGCTGGCCGCCTCGGTGGTAGAGGCCGGGGCCCTGGACCGCATGGAAGACGGGCCGTTCCGGCAGGTTGCGGGCGATTTACTGCAGGCCAGCAGCCCGGCCGACGCCGCCGACCAGCTGGCCGCGTTGCCCTCGGACCTGGGGGCGCGGGTGGCTCAGAGGCTCAACGAGGGGGTATATTCCGATACCGCCGTGGCTCGGCGAGCCCTGGGCGACTGCCTGTCGGGCCTGGAAAGACGGCAGCGCAAAGCAATAAACCGCCAACGCCTGCTGGAACTGAAGCGGGCTGAGGAGGCTGGCTCGGATATTGCTCCTATCCCCGGGATGGGAGACTGGAAATCCAGCCGGATGTCAGATGGCAAGTAGCAGCAAAAGCGACGCAACACCTGTTGGGGCGCCGGCCAGTGGGGCAGAACTGGCCCCGGAAGTAGGCGCCGAGGCCCTCGGGTCATTGCTCACCCTGGGAAAGAAGCAGGGCTTTGTTACCTACGAGGACGTCAACGTCGTGCTCGGTGCGGGAAGCGAGGACGACCGTAGCGTGAGCGGCATCGAAAGCATGCTTGAGGCTCTGCGCAAAAACGACGTCCTGCTCGCCGACAATACCAGCGAAGGCGAGCGCGCGGTAGCTGAGAGCAAGGCGGCCGCCAAGTCAGCCGCCAGCAAGACCGGCAAGAAGAAAGAAGTCGGGGCCAGCGATCGCGAGGGCGATGTCGACTACGTGCGCATGTACATGCGCGACATGAGCAACTTCAAGCTGCTCACCCGTGAAAAAGAAGTAGCCATTGCCAAGCGAATAGAGGCTGGCTCTAACCGATTGTTTGACCTTGTCTTTTCGTCTCCCTTTGGTCGCAACCGGGTGCGCGCGCTGTTGGAGCTGGTAGAGGCCGGCGATATTCGTGTTCGCTCGGTGGTCAAGCTGGTCGAACCCGATCTCGAGGTTTCGGGCGAGGTTTCGGGCGAAGGCGAAGGCGAGGGCGAGCAGGGTGCCGAGGGTGTCGTGGGCCTGGAGGCCGGATCCCAGGGCGATGATGCCCCGGATGATGATGCCCCGGATGATGATGCTGTAAACCTGGCCGCCGAGGTGGTGGCCGGTGATGAACTCGATGCCGAGGACGTGGCTGTTGAGCCCACTGCGGATGCCGAGGCCCCGGTTGGCGATGAGCCCGAAGAATTGGTAGCCAGCGAGGCAGCGTCGGAGGGCATGGTCGCCAACGAGGGCGAGCAGGAGCTCAACCGGCAGCTCACAGTGTTGCTTAAGAAGCTCGTGCGCAAGGCCAACAGCATTGAGCGCAACCTCGACCGGGCCGACGGCAGTGACGACAAGGACCAGGAGCGCTTGCTGGCATCCGCACGCCGGCTCAACAACGGATTTCTCCAGGGCTTGCGCGACATTCCGCTGCATAGCAGCCAGCTCAATTCGGTCGTAGAGGAAATCGCGACCGCGCGTTCGCGCCTGGGCCGGCGCCGGCGTCTGCTCGAGAAGGCGCGGCGTAAGACCGGGCGTGACCCCGAGCAGGTCGTAGAACTCGTGGGCAATCTAGGCAAGGGCAAGACCAGCGACCAGCGCATTTGTGGAACCCTGCGCTTGAGCGTCGAGGGTGCAATGAAGCTGGCCGTGGACATCGGCAAGTGCCAGGAGGAGACCTTGGAGATCATAGCCCTGACCGGGCTCACCGTTTCCGAGTTCGACGAGCTCTGGCGAAGCATCAACCAGGCCCGCGATGATACGACGACGGCCAAGACCGAGATGACCGAGGCCAACCTGCGCCTGGTCGTTTCGATAGCCAAGCGTTACAACAACCGCGGCTTGCAGTTTCTCGACCTCATACAGGAGGGGAACATCGGCCTGATGAAGGCCGTCGAAAAATTCGACTACAAGCGCGGCTACAAGTTCTCGACCTATGCCACCTGGTGGATACGCCAGTCGATCACCCGAGCCATTGCCGACCAGGCGCGCACCATCCGCATCCCGGTGCACATGATTGAGTGGATCAACAAACTCATCCGAGCCAAGCGGCAGTTTATCCTCGACCACGCCCGCGAGCCTTCGATCGAGGAACTGTCGGTCCTCATGGAGCTGCCCCCCGACCGGGTGCGCAAGGTGCTCAAGATCGCCAGGGAGCCTATTTCGCTTGAAACTCCCATCGGCGACGAAGAAGAGAGCAATCTCAGTGATTTTATTGAAGATAAGCGGGCTATCGCCCCCCCGGACATAGTGGTGAACAAGAACCTGCAGACGCATACGCGCAAGGTTCTGGCCACGCTGACCCCGCGGGAGGAGCAGGTGCTGAGGCTGCGATTTGGAATTGGAGAAAAAACCGACCATACCTTGGAGGAGGTCGGGGGACGTTTTTCCGTCACGCGCGAGCGAATACGGCAGATCGAGGCCAAGGCCCTGCGCAAGCTTCGGTTGCCCAGTCGCAGCCGTAAGCTCAAAGGGTTCGTGGGCTGAAACGTTCCTCGTTTCGGGCCCATAGCTCAGTTGGTTAGAGCAGTGGACTCATAATCCATTGGTCCCAGGTTCGAGTCCTGGTGGGCCCACCACTGGTTTTATGGCGACTGGTCTATCAGAAGTATATTGACGTCAGAGCTCAAAAAACTCTATGAACTACAGAAGACCGACAGCGGTCTTGCCGAACAACGCCGCGAGGTCGATCGCCACGAAGGCGCCCTGGCGTCGCGTCGCGGGGCGATAGCCGAATGCGCGCAGCGCGAGAGCGCGGTGGCAGCCGAGCGAGCCGCGTTGGTGCACCGGCGGGCCCTGCTCGAGCGCGAACTCGAAGATCTCAACTCCAAGCTGCGCGAGCGTAAGCAACGCCAGAACACAGTGGCCTCTGCAAGGGAGTTTGACGCTTCGAAGATCGAGCTTCGCGACCTCTCCCGCGACATAGAAGGACACGAAGAGCAGCTGTACGAAATCGAGGTCGAGATCGAGAAGGTCGAGGCCCGCTTGCTCGTGCATCGGAAGGAGCGCGAGGATCTGGAGCAGGCCGACCACAGGCAGGTCGAGGACGAGGGCGGGCGCATTGACGAATTGCGTGCGATTCTGGAAAAGGCAGCCGAGGAAAGACAGCTCGTGACTGGTGCCATCGAGGCGTCGGCGCTTAAGCGCTACGAGACCGTGCTCAAGCGCGGTGCCGGGCTGGCCGTGGTCGAAGTGGAAGGCGAAGCCTGCAAGGGCTGCCACGTGCGCATACCGCCGCAGGTGCTCATCGATATCCGGAGCTCACGTTCGATTAACCACTGCCCCAGCTGTCAGCGCATTCTTTTTCTGGTCTCACCGGAGGACTGATCCCTATCCGCATACGCGGGGCTGGACAGCGGGGGGCTTTCCGTTGTATGCAGTCGGTGAAACGGAGCTGGCCGGGCAGTCGCTCGCGTCTCGTACGCGGGAGGAAAGTCCGGACTCCTCAGGGCAGGGTGGCCGCTAACAGCGGCCCGTCGCGAGGCGGGGAAAGTGCAACAGAAAGTAAACCGCCCCGGCCAAGGCCGGGGTAAGGGTGAAACGGTGAGGTAAGAGCTCACCAGGCCCGTCGGTAACGGCGGGTGCTTTGTAAACCCCACCTGGAGCAAGACCAAATAGGGGGGCGGACGGCCCGTCCTTTGCCCCTGGGTAAGGTCGCACGAGCCGCCGGGCAACCGGCGGCCCAGATGAATGACTGCCCCGAGCACCGCCTTTACGGGTCGGTGTTCGGACAGAATCCGGCTTACAGGCCGGCTCCGTTTTTTTCCCCTTTCTTTCCTGCCCCCCCCCTGTGACTGAGCGGCCCGGGCCTGCCGGCAATTTTTTTTCCCCACAGTGGCCCACTCTCTAACAAAGCGAATACACTTAGCTTTCGCGTTTGGGAAAAACCGTTACGAGCACAAGCCAGAGAAAACCACTTGCCTTCCGGTGTTGAAGTGGGATAGAAACGGAACTTGTGGGTGGTTGTGGGGCTGTGTGGGGAAAGGTCTCCTTGGTTGGAATCGGTCGGGGGCTGGAATGTGGACAATCTCTCGGGAGGTTGGCCACCCACGTTTTTTTTGACTCATGTTCAGAGGCACGTTTGCACACTCAATCGACGACAAGGGGCGCATTGCGATCCCCCGTCGTTTTCGTGAGCAGCTTGCCCAGCTGGGCGACAGCGCGGTAGTACTGACCAGGGCCCTGGACTCCAGGTTCAGGTGCCTTGATCTGTACCCGCTCAGCGAGTGGGCGCGCCTGGAGGCCCGCCTGGGCGAAATGCCGCCCTTCGAGTCGAGGACCGTCGATTTCAAGCGCCTCTACGTTCATCCCGCCCAGGACCAGCAGATCGACGCCCAGGGGCGGGTGCTGGTGCCCGCGGAACTCCGGGATTACGCGGGCCTGGCCAAGGAAGCCGTTTTTACCGGCGACCTGCAGAAGTTTCAGCTCTGGAGCCAGCCCGACTGGGAAAACGGCCGTCGCCAGCTCGACGAGGCCAGGCAGGATCCCTCCTTCTTCGGCGATTTTTCTTTCTGAACTCCCCTCGAAACAGCGAAGAACAGTTGTGCGCGCCCTGGGGGCGCGGGGCTTAAAACTGTACACCGGTGTTATAGACTGGGGGGCAGTGGCCTATCGACCCGCCGGGCAGCCTGCGGTCTCGGGTGAGCGCAGTTGAACGACGAGAGTTTGAATATCGGCACCCACACGCCCGTCATGATTGATGAGGTTATGCAGGCGCTGGGCTTGCGGCCGGGTTGTAGGGCGCTCGACCTGACACTGGGAGAGGGTGGCTTTACCCGCCGCCTGCTCGAGGCTTGTGGGCCCGGTGGCGAGGTGCTGGCGATGGACCGCGACCGCGAGGCGGTTGAACGCGCCCGGGCCGGGATGGCGAGCGAGGCTGGCCACCTGCACCTGGTGCACGACAGCTACTCGCTGGCGGCTGAGCAGCTGGCGCGATTGGGGTGGGATGATGGAGTGGATGCGGTGGTAGCAGACCTGGGATTATCCAGCGTACAGCTGGACGACGCCGAGCGCGGATTCAGTTTCAGCAAGGACGGCCCGCTCGACATGCGCATGGACCGTTCCACCGGCGCCACCGCAGCCGACCTGCTCAACGAACTTTCCGAATCCGAATTAGCCGATATCTTTTACCAGTACGGCGAGGAGCGTAAATCGCGCAGGGTGGCCGCCGCCGTGGTGCGCAAGCGAGCGCTGTCGCCTTTTGCGCGCACCTCGGACCTGTCCCAGGCTGTGCGCGAGGCGGGGCTGCGCGGCCGCCCGGGGCACGACCCGGCCACGCGCACTTTTCAGGCGCTGCGCATAGCGGTCAACCGCGAGCTCGACGAACTCACGACCCTGCTCGACCAGGGTTGGGAGCTGCTCAGGCCAGCCGGCCGCATGGCGGTGCTCTCCTACCACTCGCTCGAAGACAGGATAGTGAAGAGGACTTTCCGGCAGTGGTCGGCTGACTGCCTGTGCCCGCCCGACCTACCGGTGTGCAACTGTGGCTGGCAGGCGCGTACTCGCCTGCTCGGCAAGCGCCAGGTCGCCGGCAGCGACGAGATAGAGCGCAATCCCCGCGCCCGCAGCGCCGGCCTCAGGGTTGTTGAGAGAATAACGGAGCGGAGCACGACCGCGGAGACAACCGGTGGCACGGCGTAAAGCGAAACGGGGTAAAATCGGCGCCTGGTGGGCGCGGCGGGCCTTTGACCCTGCCTCTGCCGGTACGCGCGTGCGCCTGGCCGTGGCCGCGGCGCTGGTGCTCGGCGCGGGACTGTCGCAGGTGATGGTGCGCGCCAAGGTTATGGATCTCGGCTACGCGATCGAAAGCACGCGCGGGCTGATCGACGAGCTGGGTCACGAGCACACGCGGCTCAGGGTAGCCGTGGACCGCGAAAGCGGCTTCGAACGCATGCGCAATCGCGCGGACGACGAACTGGGGCTGAAACCGCGCGTGGGGCGCAGCAGGGAAATGAATGACAGACCGTAGTAGATTTGGGCGTCGACTCGCGTTCGTGGGTTCCTGCCTCGGAATTTTTGCCGTGGCGCTGTTCGCCAGGATGTTCACTCTCACCGCCCTGGAGGGCGAGCGACGCGCCGACAAGGCGCAGCGCATGACCTGCTCAGAGACCGCCCTGGTGTCGTTTCGCGGGCGTGTCGTCGATCGCAACGGCGCCACCCTGGCCGCGAGCCTGTCCACGCGCAGCATTTCGCGCAGCAGCACCAAGTACCGCTACGATCCGTCCCACGCCGCCCTGCTGGCGCCCGTGCTGGGCCTCGAACGCGGCCGCGTGGACGGACTGCTCAAGGGCAAGCCGGGCAAGTTCCAGTGGCTGGCGCGCAGGGTGAGCCTCGACGTGGCAGCCGCCGCGAGCCGACTGGGCATTGCCGGACTCGAAGTCCATACTTCGCAAAGCGAGATACAGCGCCGAATTTACCCCCAGGGCCGCCTTGCCTCACACGTGGTCGGCCACACCAACAGCTACTCCAGGGCCATGGAAGGCGTGGAGCTGGAGTTCGACGAGTACATAAAGGGCAAGCCGGTCAGCGTCCGGGTCTGCCGCGATATACACAAGCGACCGTTCTACAACGAGAGCGATCTCGCCGGCGTCAACTGGGGCGATACCGTACAGCTCACGCTCGACTCCAACCTGCAGAGCATCGCCGCCCGCGAGTTGGCGGCCGCGCTCGAGGAGTTCGACGCGCAAAGCGGGAGCGTGGTCATCGTGGAGCCTTCAACGGGCAACGTACTGGCCATGGTCAGCCTGCCCGACTACGACTCCAACAGCCCCTGGCTGTCGGACCCGGCCGATCGGCGCAATCGGGCAGTCACCGACAACTTTGAACCCGGGTCAACGATGAAGCCTTTCCTGGTGGCGGCTGCACTCGACTCGGGTGTCGTCAGCGAGGAAGACAGTTTTTTCTGCGAGGATGGGCTCTGGCGCTATGGTGGCCGCCCCATACACGACTACCACCCGCACGGTGACCTGCTGGTGCCCGAGATCATCAAGTACTCGAGCAACATCTGCTCGGCCAAGATCGGTGTCGAGCTGGGCGCCGAGCGCCTGCACGACTACCTTGAGCGTTTTGGCTTCGGGTCGCGCAGCGGCGTGAGGTTACCCGGCGAGGTGAGCGGACAGCTCGCGGCCGCCGCTTCGTGGCGGCCGGTGCGCTTGGCCAACATCAGCTTTGGACAGGGGATGGGGAGTACGGCCCTGCAGTTGGCGGTGGGCTACGCCACGCTGGCTAACGGCGGCGTGCGCATGAAGCCGCGCCTGGTCAAGACAGTGGTAGCGGCAGACGGCACGGTGAAGGTACCCGACGAGACTGTCGTGGAGGGCAGGGCGGTGAGCAAGCAGGTGGCGGCCAGTGTCACTGCCATGCTCGAGTCGGTGGTCGAACCAGGTGGCACGGCTCTCAGGGCGGCGGTTGACGGGGTGCGGGTGGCCGGTAAGACCGGTACCGCGCAGCAGATAGGCGAGGATCGTACTTATGCCAACGGCTGGTGGGCGTCGGTGTTTGCCGGCTACCTGCCCGCCGACAACCCGCGTCTGGCCATGGCCGTGGTGGTTAACCGGCCGGTGCGCAATCACTTCGGCGGCGTGGTCTCCGCGCCGGTGTTTCGCCGCATAGCCGAGTCGGGGCTCGATTATCTCAAGATCCGTCGCGACCAACCCCGCGAAGAAAAACCTGTGATGGTTCGCTTGCGCCGGCGCGTGCGTCCGCAGGCCGAGCAAGCGGGGGGCAAAGACCTCATGCCCGATCTCGAGGGCCTCAGCATGCGTTCGGCGTTGCACATGCTCGACGGATGCGATTGCGATATAGCGGCCTCGGGCAGCGGCTACGTGGCCGACCAGCAACCCGCGGCCGGCACCCGCCTGGCGGCGGCCACACCGGTGCGGTTGCAACTTCTTCCGGAATTGCAACCTTGAGGCCGGTGTTGCTCAAAAGTCTAATCTCGGCCATACCCGCCAGCGACCTGGTGGACCCTGTCGTCGGTCTTGACACCGAGGTAGCCGGCCTCTGCAATGATTCGCGGAAGGTCTCGAGCGGTGATCTTTTTCTCGCCCTGCCCGGTAGCAGGATCAACGGGGCTCGCTTCGTGGAACAGGCTCTCGAGGCTGGCGCGGTGGCCGTGCTGGCCGACCGATCGCTGCCCGCCCGGCCGCGCCTGCTGCGCTGCGATAACACGGCCCGCAACGCCGGCCTGCTGGCCGACGCTTTTTATGGTCGCCCGTCGAGCGAGCTCGCCCTGGTGGGCATTACCGGTACCAACGGCAAGACGAGCTGTGCGTGGTTGCTCGAGAGCATCTGGCGCGCGGCTGGGATCGAGGCGGGCATAATGGGTACGCTCGACGCCCGCTGCTCGACCTTCGCGCGCCCGGCGCTTCTCACCACGCCCGGCTGCGTGGAGTTGCAGGCTACGCTGGCCGATTTCAGGGCCGCCGCTTGCGAGGCCGTGGCCATGGAGGTGTCGTCGCATGCGCTCGAACAACAGCGCGTGTCCGGCTGCCGTTTTGACACGGCCGTGTTCACCAACCTCACTCGTGATCACCTCGACTACCACGCCGACGAACAGGCTTATTTTGACGCCAAGGCGCTGTTGTTTACCGAGCACCTGGCCGGTGACTCGGTGGCCGTAATAAACCACGACGACCCCTGGGGCCACCGCCTTCTCGGCAGGCTGGGGTCCTCTACCGAGGCCTGGACCTGGTCGACCGTGCAGGGAGAGAAAGCCTGCGTAACGCTGCGGCAGCTCGAGCTTGGTCTCGACGGCATACGCGCGGTGGTTGACCTGCGGGGGCGTCGGCTCGGCATACGTTCGTGTCTGCTGGGAGCGGTCAACGTGTCGAACATGCTGGCCGCCATTGCCGTGGCATCTTCGATGGGCGTAGACGATGGTTGCATAGTCCGTGGCCTAGCCGACTGCGCCCCGGTGCCCGGAAGAATGGAGCGCGTGGGGCAAGGCGGCCCCGTGGTGCTGGTGGACTACGCGCATACCCCGGACGCGCTGGAGCGCACCCTGCGGGCGCTCAAAAGCCAGGTCGAAGGCCGACTGCTGGTGGTGTTCGGCTGCGGCGGCGACCGCGACAAGGGCAAGCGCGCCATGATGGGGGAGGTGGCGGGCCGCCTGGCCGACGTGGCCGTGCTGACCTCCGACAACCCGCGGACCGAGGACCCCGAGACTATTCTCGACGACATTGAGCAGGGTACGCTTTCGTCGATGTCGCTGTTGAAGCACGCGACGGGCAGTGGCTACCTGCGCGAGGCCGACCGCGGTGCGGCCATTCGCTCGGCCATAGGCATGGCATCTCCCGCCGACGTGGTTGTGGTGGCGGGCAAGGGACACGAAGATTACCAGGAGACCGACGGTGTGAGGGCTCCCTTCGACGACAGGCTGGTGGTGGCCGAGGTGCTCGACCAAGGACGGCCCGGCAACGGCACACGGGCGACGGCGCAGGCGGGCGAGTGACCGGCCTCGACGCAGCGGCGGCTTGCAGCGCCACTTCGCGGCCGCGGGCCGACGACCGCGAGTTTGCCGGCGTTTCGACCGACAGTCGCAGCATCAGGCCCCGCGACCTCTTCGTGGCGCTCACCGGCGATCGTTTTGACGGTCACGATTACGTAGACAGCGCCATAGCGGGCGGCGCCACCGGCGTTGTGTGCCTGCGCGGCCGCAGCGGTGACCGCCGCGACGTGTTGTTTCTCGAGGTCGACGACACCCTGCACGCGCTCGGCGATCTAGCGGCCTGGAACCGTGGCCGTTTTGATGTGCCGGTGGTCGCGGTGACCGGGTCAAACGGTAAAACCAGCACCAAGGAAATGCTCAGGTCCGTTCTGGCCACGGCTTACGGCGCCGACGCCGTGCTGGCCAACAAGGGCAACTTGAACAACCTCATTGGCATGCCCACCACGCTGCTTGAGCTGGGCGAGAGCCACCGCGTGGCTGTGCTTGAAATGGGTATGAACGCTCCGGGCGAGATCGCCCGCCTCACCGAAATTGCCTCGCCGACGCTGGGGCTGGTGACCTGCGTGGGCAGCGCGCACCTCGAAGGGCTGGGCTCCATAGAAGGCGTGGCCGCGGCCAAGGGTGAGTTGTTTGCCGGCCTGCCGGCCGGGGCGACAGCCCTGGTCAACCTCGACGACGCCAGGGTCGTGGAGCAGGCTGCCCGTTTTTCTGGTCGCCACGTTGGTTACGGCGAGCAGGGCCAGACGATGGCCTGCGAAATCGAAGGGCTGGGGCTGAGGGGGTCGCGCTTTGTGCTCGTGCACGGCGACGAGCGCTGCGCGGTGGAGATAAAGGCGGTGGGTCGCCATAACGTGGCCAACGCGCTGGCGGCGGCGGCCGTGGGCGTGGAGCTGGGACTGGGCCTGGCCGAGGTCGCCGAGGGGTTGGGCTCGGCGCCGGTGCCGGGCATGCGCATGCAACCCCGCCTGCTGGCTAACGGCGTGACCGTTGTCGACGACTGCTACAACGCCAACCCCGCGTCGCTGGAGGTCGCCCTGCAGACCATAGGCGATGCAGCCGGGCAGGGGCGTTGCCTGCTGGCCCTGGGCGACATGCTCGAGTTGGGAAGCGAGGCCGACCGGCTGCACGAGGTTGCCGGGCGCGCGGCGGCCAACCTGGCGCCGGCCCTGCTGTGCGTCCTGGGAGCAAACGCCGAGGCGCTGGTGGACGGTGCGCTGGCGGCGGGCCTGGCGGCCAACAGGGTGGCGATCTGCGCCGACCACGCCGAGGTGGCCGCGTCGGTGGCCAGGTGCTGGCGCGCGGGCGACGTGGTACTGGTCAAGGGATCGAGGGGGTCCGCGATGGACCGCGTCGTAGACGAGCTCGAACAGCTGGGAGCCAGGGAATGATGTACAACCTGCTGTTACCCTTTGCCGATTCATTGCCGTTGCTCAACGTTCTTCGCTACATCACCTTTCGCAGCCTGGCGGCGGCCCTGCTCGCGCTGCTGTTCGCCTTCGTCTTCGGGCCGCGCCTTATCCGGGTACTCAAGGCGGGGCAGATTCGCCAGCCGGTGAGCGAGTACGTGCCCGAGGGGCACGCGGTGAAACAGGGCACGCCCACCATGGGCGGCATACTGATCATCATGTCGCTGCTCGTCCCGGTGCTGCTGCTCGCCGACCTGCAGAACTTTTACGTGTTGATTACAGTGGTGGTCATAGCCGGCTACGGCTCGATCGGCGCCATGGATGATTTTCGCAAGATTTCCCTGGGCAGCAACGAGGGACTGAGCGGGCGCAGCAAGCTGGCCTGGCAGGCCCTGATCGCCGGCGGCGTGATGCTGGCCATGTACCTCAGGCCGGGTTTCGACAGCACCCTGGCCATACCTTTCTTCAAGGACCTGCACCCCGACCTCGGCTTGTGGTACATCCCCTTCGCGGTGCTGGTGGTGGTGGGCACCTCCAACGCTGTCAATCTCACCGACGGGCTGGACGGCCTGGCCATAGGGCCGGTGATGACCACCGCTGTTACCTTTGCCATCTTTGCATACTCGGCTGGTCACGCGGGTATATCTGACTACCTGCTCATACCCGGCGTGCCGGGAGCCGGCGAGCTCACGGTTGTGTGCGCGGCGATGGTCACGGCCAGCCTCGGCTTTCTGTGGTTCAACACTTACCCGGCGCAGATGTTCATGGGCGACGTGGGTTCGCTTGCCCTCGGTGGTGGGCTGGGGATGGTGGCCGTCATTACACGCAACGAGCTGGTGCTCGTGCTGGCCGGCGGCGTCTTCGTGGCCGAGGCCTTGTCGGTGATAGTGCAGATCGGATCTATCAAGCTCAGGGGTAAGCGGGTGTTCCGCATGGCTCCCATACATCATCACTATGAGCTCAAGGGCTGGCCCGAACCGCTGATCATCGTGCGCTGCTGGATCATCTCGGTGCTGTGCGCGCTCATGGCGCTGTCCACGCTCAAGCTGCGCTGAAGGGCTTTGGCTGTGGCGACGACGAAGCCGATTGCGGTGGCTGCTCCGGGGCGCGTACTTGTTCTCGGCCTCGGTCGCAGCGGCCGCGCGGCCGTAGGCGCCGCCCTCAGGCGCGGAATCACGGTGCTGGCGACCGACGACAGCGGCGAGGCCTGCGAGCAAGCCGAGATGGTGGCGCCCGAAGGGGCGGTTGCGCGCCTGGGCGAAGTTGACGCGCTGGTGGTAAGCCCCGGTGCGCCGGCCGACCACCCACTGATGCTCGCCGCCCTTGATCGCGGCGTCGAGGTTATCTCTGAGCTTGAGTTCGCGTGGCGACTGCTCGGGCCGGCGCCGTTGTACGCCGTGACCGGGACCAACGGCAAGAGCACGACCACCGCGCTGCTTGGGCACGTGTTCGGCTCCTGCGGGCGCAAAGTGTTCACCGGTGGCAACCTCGGCACTCCGCTGAGCGACGCGGTGGTGACGGCCGGCAAAGACGAGCAGCCCTGGGACTGCTACGTGGTGGAGGTGTCGAGCTTTCAGCTCGAGCGCGTGAGCGGTTTTGCCCCCGACCTGGCCGTGCTGCTCAACCTGACCCCTGACCACCTCGACCGCCACGGCACTATGCAGGACTACCTCGCCGCCAAGCTGGCTGTCTTTGCGCGCGCGCGTCACTCGGTGATAGGGCGCGACCAGGACTGGCCCCAGAGGGCCCGCGCCGACGGCTGCGGCGGAGTGCCGGATCCCTCGGCGGCCGACTGCAGCAGCTTCGGCCGTTCGCCACTGCCCGCGGGGGACGGCGGGGTCTGCTGGCAGGCAGAAGGGCGCACGGTTACGGCTGCCGACGGCTGGACGGTAAAACTGCCCGACCACTGGCCCCGCGTTGCCCACGATTTCGAGAACGCGGCAGCGGCTGCCCTGCTGGCGCGACTGGCGGGCCTCTCTGGCCAGCAGTTCGAACAAGCGCTGAGTAGTTTTGAGCCACTTCCGCACAGGCTCGTGTCGGTGGGCGTGGGTCATGGGATAGAGTTCTGGAACGACTCGAAAGCCACAAACACCGGCTCGGTGTTGAGCAGCGTGGCTGCCCTGGACCGCGAGCTGGTGCTGCTGATGGGCGGTGTGGATAAGGGCGCAGACTTCTCGGAGGTCGCCTCCAGCGGTGCTAGGATAAAGACCGTGATCGCCTTCGGGGCAGCCGCCGGCCGAATAGACGACGACCTGCAGGGCAGCCTGCGGGTGGTGCGGGCGGCTGGGCTCGAGGAGGCGTTTTCCGTGGCGGTGGAAGAAGCCGAGGCTGGCGACGCGGTGCTACTGGCCCCGGGTTGCGCGAGTTTTGACGAGTTTGCGGACTACGCTGAACGTGGCCGTCGCTTTGAACAGTTGGCGCGGGGTTGGGTAGCCGGGATCGGGCGGTGAGGGATCGGGTGGATGGCGACAGCAAAGCGTAAGAGGGTGAGCGTACGGGCCTCGGACAGGCCCGACCCGTGGATGATTGCTGCCGTCGGCCTGCTGGTGGTTGCGGGCCTGCTCTTCGTGCTCGACACGACGTATTTTTTCTCGCGGCAGACTTACGGCGACAGCTACCGCATGTTTATCAAGCACGTTGTCTCGGTGGTGCTCGGGGTTGCGCTCATGTTCGGCCTGTCGCGCTGCCGTTCCGACCTGCTCGAGAGGGCGGCTCCCTGGCTGCTCGTGGGTTCCTTGCTGTTGCTATGCCTGCCGCTGATGCCGGGCCTGGGCCACTGCACGCACGGTGCCTGTCGCTGGATTGCCCTGGGTCCGGTCAACCTGCAGCCGGGTGAGCTGGTGAAGTGGACCTTCGTGGTGTTCGCCGCCGCAGTACTGGCCGCGCACGGACAGCACGGCCCCGGCTGGAAACGCGAGGTGGCCATAGTTGGCCTCCTGCTGGCCGTCATCACCACGGTGCTCATGCGGCAGCCCGACTTCGGCACCACGGTTCTCATCGGCGCACTGGGCATGGGTATGCTACTGATCGCCGGACTGCCCACCGCATGGCTGGTGGCCATGGGCACGGCTGGGGCGGCGGCAGCGGCCGCTGCGATAGCGCTTGAACCTTACCGCGTGAGGCGGGTGCTGGCCTTTCTCAGTCCCGATGCCGACCCGCTGGGAAGCAACTGGCAGCTGAACAAGTCGCTCATCACCTTCGGGTCGGGGCGTTGGACCGGTGTGGGCCTGGGCAGCTCGCGATTGAAGACCGGCTGGCTGCCCGAGGCGCACACCGATTTCATTTTCTCGGTGGTGGGCGAGGAGACGGGGATACTGGGCGCGGGCGTGTTGCTGCTTTGTTTCTGCCTGCTGGCCCAGCGTGGATTTCGCATAGCCTATCGCCACCCCGATCGTTACGGCCAACTGCTGGCCGCCGGTCTGACCATGGCCTTGACCATGCAGGCCCTGCTCAACATGGGAGTGGTACTGGGGCTGCTGCCCACCAAGGGTATGGCGTTGCCGTTCGTGAGCTACGGCGGTTCGTCGATGCTTTTCAGCCTGGCCTGCGTGGGCGTGCTTATGTCGCTTTCGCGGGAGCTGCGCGAAAGATGAACGTGGCCATAGCCGGGGGAGGTACGGGCGGGCACTTGTTTCCCGGCCTGGCCGTTGCCCGCTTGTTGAGGAGGCGCCATCCGGACGCCTCCATTTTTTTTCTCGGCGCAGAACGCGGCATCGAAGCAAGGGTGGTCGAGCCGGCCGGCTTCGAACTGGTGTGCCAACCGCTGCAACCGTTGGCCGGTCGCAATCCGCGGGCGGCCGCCGGCGCGCTGCTGAGCGTGACCCGCGGGGCACTGGGCGCACGCCGTGAACTCAAGAGCCGCGGCTGTGGCGTGCTGCTGGGCCTGGGGGGGTACGCTTCTGCGGCAGGCGTACTCGGTGCGCGCCTGGCTGGCCTGCCTGTGGTGCTGCTCGAGCAGAACCGCAAACCGGGATTGACCAACAAGCTGTTGGCGCGTGCCGCGGCCAGGGTCTGCACCAGCTTCGAGGAAAGCGCCGACGCGTTTCCCGCTGGTCGTTGTAGCTGGACGGGTAACCCCCTGCGAGAAGGACTCGACCTGGCCGATGGCGCCGAGTCGACGGACGGGGGAGACACGCTGCTGGTGCTCGGTGGCAGCGCGGGGGCGGTGAGCCTGAACCGGGCGGTGACCACGGCCCTGGCTTCGATCTCGTCGCGGGTGCAGTTGCCGCCCATACTTCACCAGGCTGGCGAGACCGGGCTGGACGAGACCCGCGCCGCCTACCAGGCCGCCTCCATCGAGGCTCGCGTCGTGCCCTTCATAGAGGACATGGCGGCTGCCTACTCAGGCGCGCGCGTGGCGGTGTGCCGGGCGGGTGCCACCACGGTGGCCGAGCTGCTGGCCACGGCGACTCCTTCGTTGTTATTACCCTATCCCTGGGCGGCCGACGATCACCAGTCGGCCAACGCGGCCGTGCTCGAGGAGCTGGGGGCCGCGATCACTGTTGTCGATGACGAGCGCGCGGCAGCAGCCACAGCGCGACACCTGCTCGGCTTGCTAAGCGAAGACGACGGGCTAGACTCCATGACCCAAGCCGCCCGCAAATCGGCGCGGCCCGGGGCTGGAGAAAGGGTGCTGAAAGTTATCGAAGAAGTCCTCGCCGTATCCTGATGGGCAATTCGCAACCCAGCCGACAGTACCAACCCTGGGATCACATGTTTCCCGGCGTTGGTTCCGCCCTGGATGCCGGCGTGCGCGAACACATCCACCTGGTGGGCGTGGGGGGAATAGGCATGAGCGGCATCGCCGAAGTGTTGCTCACCCTGGGCTACCGCGTGAGCGGTTCCGACCTGCGCACGAGCGAAGTCACGCGCCGGCTCGAAAAGCTGGGCGCGGACATCGGTTACGGGCACAGCGCGGACTCGATCGACTCGGGCATAGACGTCGTGGTGGTGTCGTCCGCCGTCGACGACGGCAACCCCGAGGTCGTGGAGGCCCGTGCCCTCAGGGTTCCTGTCATACGCCGGGCCGAGATGCTGGCCGAGCTCATGCGCCTGAAATACGGCGTGGCGGTGGCCGGCGCACACGGCAAGACAACCACCACCTCGTTGATGGCGGCGGTGCTGGGCGAGGGCGGTTACGACCCCACGCTGGTCATCGGTGGTCGCCTGAAGTCGCTGGGCGGCAGCAACGCCAGGCTCGGAACCTCGCGCTACATGGTAGCCGAGGCCGACGAGAGCGACGGTAGCTTCGTGGCTCTCAGGCCGGTTATTGCCGTGGTCACCAACATCGACCGTGAGCACATGAACCACTACCGCACCATGGAGCGACTGGTCGACGCCTACGTGGAGTTTGTGAACAGCGTGCCGTTCTACGGCCGCGCCATACTGTGCGTTGACAGCGACGAAGTGCGTGGCATGCTCCCGCGCATTCGCAAGCGGGTGGTTACCTACGGATTTTCGGCCGACGCCGACCTGCGCGCGGTAGAAGTAACGCGCGATGGCTTCAAGACCTCGTTCGAGGTCATACGCCGCGGCGTGGCCCTGGGCGCAATCGAGCTGGCCATGCCCGGCCGTCACTCGGTGCTCAACGCCCTGGCCTCGGTGGCGACGGCCCTTGAGCTGGGCATGGATTTTTCCGATTGCAGTAAAGCCCTGTCGGCCTTTGAGGGCATCATGCGACGCTTTGAGGTCAAGGGCGAGTGCAACGGCGTGACGGTGATAGACGACTACGCTCATCATCCCACCGAGCTGCGTGCGACCCTGGGCGCCGCCCGCGATGGTTTCTCGCAGCGGGTGCTGGCCGTTTTTCAACCCCACCGCTACAGCCGCCTTGCCGACCTCTTCAAGGACTTCGCGGCTGCTTTTGAAGACGCCGACGAGGTGGTGGTCACCGACATTTACGCGGCCGGCGAACAGCCGCTCGAAGAAGCCAGCGCCCAACTACTCGTGGAGGCCATCGGGCGGCTGCACGACGGTCCGGTGAGCTACCTTCCGTTTGACGAGACGCTTGCCTCCAGAGTGGCCGAACTGTCCCGCCCCGGTGACCTCGTGATCACTATGGGGGCCGGTGACATAACGTGCCTGGGTCCCGAAATCCTTGCTCGACTCGCCGGCTGAACGCCTCGAGGCCCTGGCCCTCGGGCTGGCCGAGGACGAGGTGCAATTCCACAGGTCGCGGTCGCTGGCGCGGCTCACCTCCTGGCGCATAGGCGGCCCCGGCGATCTCTTCGTTGCGCCCAACGATCGGCGGTCGCTTTCGGCTGCCCTGGGCCGGGCGTCGGCCACCGGCGTTCCGGTGACCTTTATAGGCGGCGGCACCAACCTGCTGGTATCCGACAAGGGAGTGCGCGGCCTGGTAATCAAGCTGGGCGAGGGCTTCGATTACATCCGCTGGGTCGACGAGGGCGGTGAGAAGGCCACCGTGGAGGTTGGCGCTGCCACGAAGCTGGCCCGATTGGTGCGCGAAACCGTGGACGCGGGCTACGGCGGACTGGAGTTTGCAGCCGGTATACCTGGCCTGGTGGGTGGCGGGACGCTGATGAACGCCGGCGCCTTCGGGGGCGAGCTGGGCGAGGCCATACTATCGATCGAAGTGGCCGCTGGCGAGGGGCAGGTGAGCAGAATTGGCACAGACGACTTGCAGTTCTCTTACCGTAAGCTGGCGCTGCAGGCCGACCGCGTGCTAATCTCAGTGAGATTCGTGTTGTTGCGCTCTTCCACGTCAAGGCTGAGGAGCGCGGTGGAAGTGGTGCAGAGGAAGCGGAGAAAGAAACAACCGGTGGGCCATCCCAACGCGGGCTCTGTTTTTCGTAATCCGGCCGGCGAGTACGCTGGTCGCCTCATCGAGCGTGCGGGACTCAAGGGCACCCAGGTGGGCCAGGCCCGGATTTCGGACGAGCACGCCAACTTCATAGTCAACCTGGGTGACGCCCGGGCCGACGATGTGCGGCGCTTGATGCAACTGGTGCAGGACTCGGTGTGGGAGCGCAGCGGCGTGTGGCTGGAGCCAGAAGTGCGCATGCTCGGTGAGTGGTGAAGTGAGCGTTTGCGAAGTGAACGGTGGAGACGGTGGCGGTAAAGACGGTGGCGGCGCGTAAACGAAAACTGACAAAGCGGGAAAAAGCGGCTCGCGAGAAAACCGTGCGAGGCGGCCTGCTCGTGGCGTGCACGGCGGTCAGCCTGTGGATCATATCTGCCTTCGCGTGGCCGGCCTTCGCCGATCATCCTTACTTCAAATTGAAATCGGTGAGAGTGAGTTGTGACTCTGAGGCGGCCGACCCGCGCAGGTTGGCTGCGCGCGCCGGACTCTACGCCGGCACCAGCGTGTGGCGGCTCGACCTTGAGGGAGCCATTCGCGAGCTCGAGTCCGACACCTGGGTCGAACGCGTAGACCTCGAACGCAGGCTACCGGCCGAGGTGCGCCTGCGCGTGCTGCGCAAGCGACCGGTGGCCGCCACCATGCTCGACAGTGGCCCGTGGCTGGTCGACGAGAGCGGCGCAGTATATCGTGGCGTGGATCGCTCGGCGCTGCCCGACATTCCCTGGGTGACCGGCTGGCAGGACATCGACAGCAGGGGCGCGAGGGTAAACCGGCTCAGGGCTGCCGTGGCGGTGGTGCACGAGGCCAACGCTCGCGAGCTGCCGCTGTCGCAAGTGAACCTGGACGCCGACGGTGAAGTGTGGCTCTACCTGGACGGCTATCTGGTATCTATCAGACTTGGCTTGCCCGGTGATTCGGGCGCGCGATTGAACCGCCTGTCGCGCGTACTCGGAGAACTTGGTTCTGGCCTGGAGCAGGTCAGTCACATTGACCTGGCCATGGACGGAGTAGTCGTGGTGAAGGCCCGCGGTGGAAAAATACGCGCGCTGTCTGCGACGTTGGCCTCGAGAGCCAGGTCGGGCGGGCCGGGAACGGGTGGCGGTCGTGGCTAAGACTCCGCAGATATTTGCTGGCCTCGATATAGGCTCACAGAAAGTCGCCATGATCATAGCCGAGCGCGGCCCGGGTGGTACTGTTGACGTGCTGGGCGTGGGTACGGCGCTGTCCAACGGCATAACGGCCGGCCGCGTTGTCGGCGTTGAGGCCACGGCCGATGCTATCGCGGTGGCCATGTCCGAGGCCGAGCTCATGGCCGGCACCTCGGTGCGCTCGGTGTCGGTGTCGATGTCGGGCGACCACGTGCGTGGGACCAACAGTCACGGGGTCGCGGCGGTGGACAACGGCGAAGTGTCGGCCGGCGACGCGCGCAGGGTCATAGAGGCGGCCCAGGCCGTGCCTCTTCCGCCAGACCAGGAAATACAACAGACGCTTTGTCGCGACTTCGTGGTCGATGGCCAATCGGGAGTGAGCGACCCGGTGGGAATGAGCGGCGTGCGGCTGGAGGTCAACCTTCATCTTGTAAGTGGTGCCGAGACCGCGGTGGCCAACGTCTTCAAGTGCTGCAACCGCGCCGGGCTGAGCGTGGAAGACATGGTGGCCTCTTCGCTGGCCTCGGCCCAGGCCGTGCTCTCGGACGACGAGAAAGACCTGGGCGTGGTGCTCATGGACATGGGCGCCGGTACGATCGACCTGGTTGTCTACCGTGGCGGCTCGGTCGCCCACAGCTCGGTGAGCACCATTGCCGGCGATCATATAACCAGCGATCTTGCCCACTGTCTTGAGACTTCCCTGGGCGAGGCCGAGGCGCTCAAAAAACGCCACGGTCGCGCGCATTCCCTGCTGGTCGATTCGGATTCGGAGATCGAAGTGGCCGGTGTCGGTGGCCGCTCGCCCAGCCTGGTGGGCAGGGCACTGGTGGCCGACATCGTGGAGTCGAGGCTCGAAGAAATATTTGAGGGCGTCCTCGAACGCCTCGAAGAAGCCGGCCAGGGCGAAAAGCTGACTTCGGGCGTGGTGCTGACCGGTGGTTGCTCGATGATGCCCGGCATAGTGGACGTCGCCTCGAGGGTGCTGCGCCTGCCGGTGCGCCTGGGCGAACCCGCGCAGCTGGGCGGCTTGGCCGAGGAGGTTGACGACCCGTCGTGGGCCACGGTGATAGGGTTGGTACACGACCTGCCGGGCCGCGATATTATAAACGCCGGCGCGACGCCCCGTTTTCTGCCACGCTGGCTTCAGCGCAAGTGGCGCGAATTGTTCTGAGCTTTGCACTGCCGCGGGGTCGCGCAGCGGCTCGCCGTGGTGTATTCTTGATGCTTCCTGGCGCACTCGGCGCAAATTTTCGGTAGGTGAGTTTCGTTTGCGGCCGGGCCGCAGTGGAGGAGGGGTGGATGATCGAGTTGGCGGACGGCGACGAGGGTAAGGCCAGGATAGTAGTAGTGGGCGTGGGCGGCGGCGGCGGTAACGCGGCCAACACCATGATCCAGGGCCAACTCAACGGCATACATTTCATAGTTGCTAACACCGACCTCCAGGCGCTGGGTACCAGCCAGGCGCCGGTCAAGGTGCAGATCGGGGCGGAGCTGACCAAGGGACTGGGCGCCGGCGCCAACCCTGAAATAGGTCGCAAGGCTGCCCTCGAGCAGGAAGACCTCATCCGCGAAGAAGTCTCGGGTGCCGACATGGTATTTGTTACCGCCGGCATGGGCGGTGGCACGGGCACCGGGGCAGCGCCGGTCATAGCTCGCATAGCCCGTGACCTGGGCACCCTGACCGTCGGCGTGGTGACGCGCCCGTTCAAGTTCGAGGGACGAAAGAGACAGCGACAGGCCGAGGAAGGCGTGCGCGAGATGCGCGCGGCCGTAGATACGCTCATCGTTATCCCCAACCAGAGGCTGGTCGACATATCACAGCGGGGTACCACCGCGCTCGACGCCTTTGGTCTCGCCGACGACGTATTATTCCAGGCCGTCAAGGGCATTTCGCAGATCATAACCGAGGCCGGCCTCATCAACGTGGACTTTGCCGACGTGAGAACGATCATGTCCGAGATGGGTCTTGCCATGATGGGCGCGGGCACCGGTAGTGGTGACACCCGGGCACTCGACGCGGCTACGGCCGCTGTATCGAGCCCACTGCTCGAAGACCTCACGATATCAGGCGCCAGCGGGCTGCTGGTCAACATCACCGCCAGCGACGATTTTGGCATGCAGGAAATGAACGAAGCCGTCGATTTCCTGCAAGAGCAGGTACACGAGGACGCCAACATAATTGTCGGCCTGGTGCACGACTCAACCATCAAGGACGAGGTGAGCATAACCGTTATCGCTACCGGCTTCGGCGATTCGCTCAGCGAAGAGGAGCAGGACAGCGCCGAGATGTTGGGCAACTTGCCGGGCGACGGCCCGCGTGCCTCGGCCGACCAGCCCCTGACCTCGTTGGCCAACGGCCTCACTGGCGTTGCGCCCGTGCTGCCCGACGACGCTGAACTGGCGGGTCCCGACCAGCATTCGGACTTCAGCATGGAGCCGGGCGAGGGCGAAGCCACTCTGGACCAGGCCGAAAACCAGTACGGCGCGCCCGAGATCGACCCGGCACCGGCGATGGACGTGGCGCCCGCGCGCAGCGAATCGCGCTCTCTCGACATTCCGGCCTACCTCAGGCGCTGGAAAGAACGAGCTCAACGCCCCAACCGCTGACCTGCCGGGCCGGGATGACCGGCCCGCGACTGCTTCCAAAGGGGCTCCACCGGCTGTAGACTGGCCCGCCGGTGAGCGCCCCCGACGAAAAACTTCTATTCAAGCCCAACAGCTTCGGCGCGGTGTCGGTGTGTCTGGCCTACCCGGGCCCTCGCGAAGTGGCGCTGGCCAACCTCGGCTTCCAGGCCGTGTTCCGCATACTGGCCACCACGCCCGGCGTGGTCTGCGAGCGGGCTTACCAGCCGGAGCCGGGCCAAGCGCTGCTCAGCTACGAGTCGAGGCGCTCGGCCGGCGACTTCGACATAGTGGCGTTCTCGCTGTCGTTTGAGAGCGATTACCCACTGGTGGTTGCCATGCTCGACTCTGCGGGTATCCCCGCGAGGCGCGAGGTCCGAGAGCCGAGTGATCGAGCCTGGCCGCTGCTGCTGGCCGGCGGCCCGGCCTGTTTTCTCAACCCCGAACCCATGGCGCCCTTCATGGACCTCTTCCTGCTGGGCGAGGCCGAGGAGATGCTGGCCGAGGCTTTTCGGTCGGCTGAATCCTGGCGTGGCATAGGCGGCGCGGCGGTGCTCGACGCGCTTTCGTCTGTGGCCGGTGCCTACCGGCCGTCTGACTGCGATCCTGTGTACGGCACCGATGGGCGACTAGCTGAGCGCGGCGCGAGGGAGGGGGCCGCTGGGACGGTGCTGCGCCGCTACGTCAAAAACCTCGACGATGCGGGCGCGCGCACCGTGGTGGTAGCTCCCGACGCCGTGTTCGGTGACAAGTTCCTGGTCGAAGCCAGCCGTGGGTGCGAGTGGGGCTGCCGGTTCTGCGCGGCGGGCTTCATGTACCGACCCGTGCGCCATCGCGACAGCGGCAGGGTGCTGGCCGATGCGAAGGCCGGGCTTGAACACAGCCGGGAGGTTGGCTTGGTGGGCGCCGAGATGGCAAGCCATCCAGGCATCACTCGCACCTGCTCGGACATCGCCGACCTGGGCGCGCGCGTGTCGCCGTCTTCTCTCAAGGCAGATGTCATAACGCCGGGCCTGGCCGCCGCCCTGGCCCGCGCCGGCACGCGCTCGGTCACCGTTGCCCCCGAGGCCGGTTCGGAACGCATGCGGCGGGTCATCAACAAGAACTTGAGCGAAGCCGAGATACTGCGCGCGGCCGACATGCTGGCCGCCGACGGTGTGGAGTCGCTCAAGCTCTACTTCATGGTGGGACTGCCGGGCGAAGAGGAAGAAGACCGCCAGGCCATCGTCGAGCTGGTCACGACCATACGCGATCGCCTGCTCAGCGCCGGGCGCGAGCGCGGGCGCGTGGGTTCGGTCAAGGTCTCGATCAACCCCTTCGTACCCAAGCCCTGGACGCCCTTCCAGTGGGACGCGATGATGCCCGTGTCCCAGCTCAAGGACGTATTGCGGCGGCTGCGTCGATCGCTGGGTCGGCTTGCCAACGTGCAGGTCGACGCCGACTCGCCGCGGGAGGCTTACCTGCAGACCCTGTTGTCGCGGGGCGACAGGCGCGTGGCCGATATCATTGAGACCCTGGCGAGGGCCGACAAGGATCAGTGGTGGGGCTTACTGCGCGAGATGGCCCGGGGGCGTGCGGCCATCAACCCCGACGACTATGTCACGCGCGAGTATGGCTGCGAGGAGTTGCTGCCCTGGGATTTCATCGACCAGGGCATAGACCGAGATTATCTCTGGCTGGAGCGGCGGCGCTCGCAGTCGGCCCTTGAGACCGAGCCCTGCGACGTTTCGAGCTGCGTTGTCTGCGGGGCCTGCTGATGGCGCTGCTGGGCACGGGTGTGGACCTGGTCGACGTTGAGCGCGTGCGAGTGATACTGGCCAACGGTGCGCGCGGCGAGCGCTTCAAGCAGCGAGTGTTCACCCCCGGCGAGCGTCACTACGCCGATGGTTGCTCGCGCCCCGAACAGGCTTACGCTGCGCGCTTTGCCGCCAAGGAAGCGCTGCTCAAGGCGCTGGGAAGCTGTGGTGGGCCGGCCTGGGGATTTCCCTGGCAGGACATAGACGTGGTGCACTCGTCCGCGGGCGCGCCTTGCCTGCAATTGTTGGGGCGCGTGGCCGAGGTGGCCCGGGAACTCGACGTTGGTCGCATACACTTGTCGCTGGCCCACGAGCGCGCGATGGCCGTTGCTACGGTCGTGTTGGAGGCGGGGCCCGGCCGATGACCCGCGGCGGGGTTACGAGCAACCCGCCAACCACAACTCCTTCCTGCTTGTCGAGATTTCTTGAAGCCGGCCGGCTTCAAGCGAGCCGTGCAGGCTTATTCGTTGAAATCGAAGTCGGTGCCCAGCACCATCATGTAGTCGCGCAGGGCGACGATGATGCGGTACTGCTCGTGGGCGTCGGCGTCGGAGTAGATCGGGTTCCAGTCGTCGTCTTCGTTGAAGCTGAAAAAGTTGGGCATCTTGGTGCCCGGCTGCAGGCTCTGCGGGTCGATGAGCCACTGCAGCATCCATTCGGGGCGAAGCCGGTGCTTGGCCAGGATGAGGTTGGGAGCGATGATGTCGTCTGTGAGCGGCTCACCCGCGCGCGTAGCGTGGCAAAGGGCACACTGGTAGGCCTCGAACATCTGCTTGCCAAGCGTGGCACTGGCGCGAAACTGGGGCGTATCGGTACGAAAGTACTGTGCTTGTCCGGCTGCATCGGCCGGCACGGGCGTGATCGCCAGCAGGCCGCAGGCCAACACCGACAGGGTCGTAGCTTTGAGGATTCGGCTGCTCATCGGGGCTCCTTCGCGGTGGGTCTGTCAGCCCCGCACACGGTCGGGCGACAGCAGAAAGAATTAGCAGCAGTCGCGCCACGGGGCAAATCAACGGGCATGGATTTGCCCCCATGGGGGGGGGAGCTATACTTATCGGGCAGCTGCGGCGGTCGAGCGCGGCTTGGGGGATATAGATGGACACTGGTAGCTTGGAAAAAAGATTTGGAACCCTTCTGGGCGAAGTCCGTGGCCTCGTGGGTCGCGAAACGATCGATTCGGTCATAGAGGGAGCTGCCAAGGGGGCGGCGAAGACCCGCGCCTCGGTGGATCGCAATCTCGATGCCCTACTGTCAATGGCCAACCTACCCTCGCGCAGAGACTACCGTAAGCTGCAGACCAAGCTCGACACGGTGCAGGGCAGCCTACGCAACCTCAACCGCAAGCTCGACACGCTGAGCGAGGCGCTTGAGGCTGGTAATGGCGCGACGTCGAAGAAGGCGGCGTCAAGTAAACCAGCGTCGAAGGCTAAGAAAGGCTCGGCCACAAAGCGGCCAAGCAGGGCTCGAGCCAAAAAGTAGCGCCGCCTTACTCGGCGCGCACGGCGGCGGCGAGCAGATCGTCCAGATCGGGAAGCTCCGCCCCCAGCAGGGCCAGGTCCTCAAGCGACCCGGCTTCAACCACCAGGTCCTCAACTCGCAGTACGGCCGCGTGGGTTGCGTCTTCGATCCGCGCTGTTACCTCGGCTTCGGCCTGGCGCAATAAGCCCAGCTCGGCGTTGATGCGTTCGAGCAGTTGGGCGCATCCCGGCGGCGCGTCGGTTGACAGGTCGATTTTGGATCTCCCGGCGGCAGTGGCGGGCGGCGTGAGCCTGTTGGCCACTATGGGTGCTACCGCAAAGCCGCGGTCCAGCAGTTCCTCTCTCAGGGCCAGCGTCGCGTTGGCCGAAGCGACGGACGCCCTGCCCACCAGTGCAAAGCAGCTTGGAGGCGTGGCCAGCAGCGTCTCAATGTCGCGCGAACGCTCCACCATGTTCTCCATCATACGCGCGAAGTCGGTCACGAAGCTGGACACCTGCCCCAGCAACGCAGCTCCGGTCACGCGCTCGACCATGCCCAGCAGCAAGGTAGCCGTGGCCCGTGCGAGCCGGCTCCCTCGGCCGGCTGCGGCGCGGGCCGGGTCCACGAGCAGGGCCACCGCGCGTGTTTCGAGCAGTGCGGCCATGCGCGACGGCGCCGACAACAGCTCCTCGGCGTGCAGGGCCGGAGGGGTATCAACTACGATGAGATCCCACAGCTTGCTTTCGGCCAGCTCGTGCAGTCGTTGAAAGGCCATGTAGGGGCCCGAGCTGCCGGTGGAAGCAGCCACGGCCTGGTACACTGGATTTGCCTTTATACGTTCGGCCACCGTGTTGTCGTCAGCGAGGCGATCGACCATCCGATCAAAGGTGCCGCTGGTGTCCAGGCGCAGGGCGTGTAACGAGCCGGTTTTGCCGCTGTCGGGCTCCCCGTTACCCACCAGCAGTGGCTCGTCGCCCAGTCGATCCAACCCCAGCGCGTCGGCCAGGCGTGGGGCGGGGTCTATGGTCATTACTGCCACGCGTAGGCCCGAGAGGCTGGCCTTCAAGGCAGTGGCGGCAGCGAGTGTGGTCTTGCCCACGCCACCCTCACCGGCGAACACCAGTAGCCTCGGTCGGGCTGTACCGGGGTCGGTCACGCTCACGAGAACGCCCCCAGCACCCGTCCGCTGAGTCGCTCGGCGGCAGCCATCCTTTGGTTACCGGGCTGCTGACCGTTACCGCCGAATAGAAAGGGGATTACAATGGCGTTGCGCCGGGCGTTCTCCAGTTGTTCCAGCACACGGGCGTGGCGCTCGGCGCGCGCCTGCTGCCAGCGTGCCGGTAGCAGCGCGGGGTCATCGTCGGCCGCCTGTTGCAGCCATGCGAGTTGCGCCGGGTTGGCGTGCAGCGGGTAAACAGCGTTGAGCACCGGGGGGAGGGCGGCCACGCCCAGCTCGGCCAGCTCGGTACTCAGCAACTGCGACTCGTTGAGCGAGAAATCTTCGGGCGTGCTCACCACCAACGACCTGAAGCGCCGGGGGTCGGTTAGCAGCTGTTCGAGTTTGCGCGCCGCTCCGGCGATGGCGCCCGAGGAGGCCAGGCCCAGCACCGTCTGTGGCGATCGCAACAGGGCCGCCGCGTGGCCAGAAGACGGCCCGTCGACAACAACCAGACCCTTGGGCAGGCGCGAACCGATCTGCTCTATCCACGCCAGGGTGACCAGCTCGGTCACGCCGGGGGCGGCCTCTGCCACGGCCCTGAAGCTGCTGCTGTCGAGGAGGCGGTCGGCGATAAATCCCAGGCGGAACAGTGACGCCAGCAGGTCGCGCAGGGCTGTGCGGCGGTCGAGCACAAGAGTGCGGGTCGCAGTAGGCTTATGTGGCTCGCCGTCGACATTGCCGGTTTTATCCCGGTCGTCGAGCGATAGCCTGAGCACCGGGATGCCGCGGCGCCGGGCACCCTCGGCGAGCAGTTCGGCCAGCAGGGTCTTGCCGCAGCCGCCCTTGCCCGTGAGGTATACAAAGCGCGCGGCCACCCGTTGTCATTAGTAGACCCGGGCGCGCCCTGCAATCGGGGCCCGTGCATGGGTGGTATTGTCCGCTTGTGGTTTATCGCGCGGCTGATAAACCACGTTCCGGGCGCCCGGCAGCTGGAGGACGAACAATGTCGCGATTCGTAATGGCCATAGACCAGGGAACCACCGGTTCTACAGTGATGGTGTTCGACGGGCGCGGGCGCGTGCGCTCACGCGTGTACTCCGAGTTCACCCAGTACTACCCACGCCCCGCCTGGGTGGAGCACGACGCCGAGCAGATCTGGAAGGTGACCCGAGGCCTGCTGGCGCGCGCTTGTCGCAAGGCCGACATCAAGCCTTCTGCGTTGGCAGCTATAGGCATAACCAACCAACGCGAGACGACAGTTGTTTGGGACAGGCAGACCGGGGAGCCCATTCACCGGGCCATTGTCTGGCAGGACCGGCGCACGGCGGATCACTGCCGCCGCCTTGAGTCCGACGGACTCCTGCCCGAGGTCAGAAAACGAACAGGCCTGGTGCTCGACCCGTACTTCTCGGGCAGCAAGGTTGCGTGGATACTCGATCACGTCAGGGGCGCGCGGCGCAGGGCCGAGCGCGGCGAACTGGCCTTCGGCACCATCGATTCCTGGCTGATCTACAAGCTCACCGGCGGCCGCGTGCACGCCACCGATTACACCAACGCTTCGCGCACCATGCTTTTCAACATCCGTCGCCGTCGCTGGGACGCCACCCTTTGCCGGGCGCTGGGCGTGCCCATGGAGATGCTGCCCGAGGTGCACCCATCCTCGGGCGTGTTCGGCACGACGGTACTCTCGGGCGCCGAGATACCCATAGCGGGCGTGGCCGGCGACCAGCAGGCTGCGCTGTACGGGCAGGCCTGCTTTCGTCCGGGCATGATAAAGAACACTTACGGCACGGGTTGCTTCATGCTCATGTACACCGGCGACAAGCCGGTGACTTCACGCAACCGCCTGCTCACGACCATGGCCTGCGCACCCGACGGTGGCCCCGCCTACGCGCTTGAGGGCTCGGTGTTCATAGCCGGCGCGGCCGTGCAGTGGCTCAGGGACGGGCTGGGCCTGTTGAAGAACGCGGCCGATTCGGAGGCCGCCGCCCGCCGCGTGGATTCAACACTGGGCACCTACCTGGTGCCGGCCTTCACGGGCCTGGGCGCGCCCTACTGGGACCCCGACGCGCGCGGAGCGCTGGTGGGGCTCACCCGCGGGGTGACGGCTGACCATGTCATACGCGCCACGCTCGAGTCGCTGGCCTACCAGTCGCGGGATCTCGCCGACGCCATGGCGGCCGACGCCGGTCGCAAACCCAGGGTGCTGCGCGTTGACGGCGGCGCGGCAGCCAATGATTTTCTCATGCAGTTCCAGGCTGACCTGCTCGGTGGCTCGGTGGACAGGCCCAGGGTGGTTGAGACCACCGCAGTCGGGGCGGCCTTCCTGGCGGGTCGCGCAACGGGTGTGTGGAAGGGGGCGGCTGACATAGAGGCCGCGCGCAGCACCGACCGCGTGTTTCGGCCCTCGATGAAGCCGGCCCGCCGCCGAGAGCTCTACGAGGGCTGGGAGCAGGCCGTCGCCCGCGTGCGCTGAAGCCCCGCCTTGCCAAACACGGGCGTACAGGTATAAATGCCCGGTCATGCACGAGCACCGGGCCCACCCTTGGGGTGGCTGCGGCGGCCCGGTTTTACGGAGAAGATTACGGTGAAGGCTGAAATACACCCCGAGTACAACGAGATAGAGGTTGTCTGCGCCTGCGGCAATACTTTTACGACCCGCTCAACGATCGACAAGATTCACGTCGAAATCTGCTCGGCCTGCCACCCCTTCTACACCGGTCAGCAGAAGATCGTCGATACGGCGGGTCGCGTTGAGCGCTTCCGCCGCCGTTACGGCATGGACAAGAAGTAACCCTGCCCGCCGGGCCGGGATGCACGACCCGCCATGTTCGATCGGCTCAAAGCCATCGAGGGACGCTTCGACGAACTGGAGCAGCTGCTCGCCTCGCCCGAGGTGGTGCAGGATCGCGCCCGTTACACTGATCTCTCCCGCGAGCACGCCGAGTTGCGCGAGCTGGTGGAGCTGTCGCGACAGCGCAGCCGCGCGGCGGTTGAGCTCGAAGAGGCACAGGCCCTGGCCGCCGACACCGACGCCGACCTGGCCGCCATGGCCGGTGAGGAGGGTGGGCGCCTGGGTGCGCTGGTAGAGGACCTCGAGGCACGCATAAAGGTCCTGCTCGTGCCCAGTGATCCGGTCGACCGGCGCAACGCGGTGCTCGAGGTACGTGCCGGTACCGGCGGCGACGAGGCGGCCCTGTTTGCCGGTGACCTGTTGAGAATGTACGAGCGTTACGCCGAGCGTCGCGGTTGGAAGGTCGAATCATTGTCGGCCAACTCCGGTTCCAAGGGCGGCATAAAAGAAGCCGTGGTTAACGTGCTGGGTCGCGATGCCTACGGTTGCCTGCGTCGCGAGGCGGGCGTGCACCGGGTGCAGAGGGTGCCCGAAACCGAGTCGCAGGGGCGCATACATACCTCGGCCGTAACCGTGGCGGTGCTGCCCGAGGCCGAACCGCTGGACCTCAAGGTGGCCGACAACGACATACGCGTGGATGTATACCGTTCCTCTGGCCCCGGCGGGCAGTCGGTCAACACCACCGACTCGGCGGTGCGGCTTACGCACGAGCCCACCGGCCTGGTGGTGACCTGCCAGGACGAGAAATCCCAGCACAAGAACAAGGCCAGAGCCATGAAGATACTTCTGGCCCGCCTGTTCGACCTCGAGGAGCAGAAGCGCCATCAGGCGCAGGCCGCCGACCGCCGCGCCATGGTGGGCAGCGGTGACCGTTCGGAGAGAGTACGCACCTACAATTTCCCCCAGGGCCGCATCAGCGACCACCGCATCGGAATGACCGTGCATAACCTCGAAGCTTTTCTCGACGGCGAGATCGACGATGTCGTCGACGCCCTGGCCGCCGCCGAGCAGGCTGCGCGCCTGGTGGCGGAGGACGGCTCGTGAGCGGCGCTGGCGCCACTGGCAAGAGCGCGGCGCCACCCAGGCTGCTTGGCGAGTACCTCGCGGTTACCACTGATTTCCTGGAGGGGAAGGGCATAGAGAGTCCGCGTATAGACGCCGAGCTCATGCTGGCCACGGCGCTGGGCATGACACGGGTGGAGCTCTACACCAACCATGAGCGACCGCTGGCTGCCGACGAGGTGGGACGTTACCGCGAGATGGTCAAACGTCGCGCCGGCCGCGAGCCGGTACACTACATAGTGGGCTCGCGTGAATTCTGGTCGCTGGATTTTCGCGTCGACCGGCGCGTGCTGATTCCCAGGCCCGAGACCGAGCTGCTGGTGGAGCTGGCCGTGGAGTTCTTGAGGGCCCGCGATCCCGGTGCCCGCCTGCTCGACCTGGGCACCGGCTCGGGGGCCCTGGCCATATCTGTTGCCAGCGAAATAGCCGACCTACATGTTCTTGCAACCGACACGTCGGCTTCGGTGCTCGAACTGGCGCCCGTGAATGCCCAGGCCCATTCGGTGGCAGACAGGATAGAGTTCTGCCGCGGCGATCTTTTTGCCGCCGTGGCCGAAGATAGCCAACCCTTTGACCTGCTGCTGAGCAACCCACCTTACGTCACAAGCGAGGAGTACGGCGGCTTGCAGCCCGAAGTACGACAGTGGGAGCCCATGACGGCGCTGGTCGGTGGTGACGACGGCATGTCGGTGGTCGGTCGCCTGGTAGACGAGGCGCCTGCTTACCTCAAAGGCGACGGGCAACTGATGGTAGAAGTGGGCAGCCAGTGGAGGCAGGTGGTCGAACGCTTCGAGGCCGGCGGCTGGCGCGACTTACAGCTCAAGCGCGATCTCGCGGGCCGCGAGAGGGTGGTAACTGGCATCAGGCCCGACTGAAGAGCGATCGAGTGGACATGATACGCATACAGGGAGGGCGCAGGCTCAAGGGCAGTGTGGAGGTGGCGGGTTCCAAGAACGCGGCGCTGCCGCTGCTGTTTGCCTGCCTGCTCAGCGACGACGACTGTCACCTCACGGGCTTGCCCAACGTGGCCGACATACGCACGGCTGCGCGCTTGCTCGAGCGCCTGGGCGCGAGCGTTGAGCGCCACGACCCCTCGAGCATGACCATCAACTGCTCGGGAGTCGACCAGTGGGAGGCCCCCTACGACCTGGTGCGGACCATGCGAGCGTCGTTTCTCGTGCTGGGCCCGTTGCTGGCCCGCTTCGGTCGCGCGCGCGTGTCGATGCCCGGCGGCTGTGCCATAGGCGCCCGGCCGGTGGATGTGCACCTGTCGGCCTTGCGGCTGATGGGTGCGCGCATAGAGACCGTGCGCGGCTACGAGGAGGCTTCGGTCGATGGGCTCAAGGGCGCGCACATCATACTGGAGAAACCCTCGGTGGGCGCCACCGAGAACCTGCTCATGGCTGCCAGCCTTGCGCGTGGTAGCACCCGCCTGGAAAACGCCGCGCGCGAACCCGAGGTCGTTGACCTGGCCCGTGCGCTCCAGAAAATGGGCGCGAACATATCGGGCGCTGGTTCGTCGGTAGTAGAGATAGAGGGCGTGGAGCGGCTGGGGGGTATGACTCACCGGGTTATACCCGACCGAATAGAGGCCGGTACCTTCCTGATAGCGGCGGCAATGACGAGGGGCGAAGTAACGGTGAAAGGCGCTCGCGCGGACGACCTGCGCGAGCTCGTAACGGCTCTGGAAAGCGCCGGCGTGGTGCTGCGCGATAATGGCGACGGTATGACCGCGCGCTGCGACAAGCGGCCCTCGGCAGTAAACGTGTCCACCGCGCCGCACCCCGGTTTTGCCACCGACCTGCAGGCCCAGTTCATGGCGCTCATGTGCTTGGCCGACGGCGAGGCGATCGTGACCGAGAACATCTTTGAGAACCGCTTCATGCACGTCAGTGAGCTACAGCGTATGGGCGCCGACATCACGCTGTCGGGCAACAGCGCGTTGGTCAGAGGTCGGGTGAGCCTGAGTGGCGCAGCGGTGATGGCCACCGATCTCAGGGCCAGCGTGAGCATGGTGCTCGCAGGCCTGGCCGGCGACTACCAGACCGACGTACTCAGGGTCTACCACTTGGACCGTGGCTACGAGCGTATAGAAGAAAAGCTGAGAACCCTGGGTGCCGACGTCGAGCGCGTGGACATGGAAGGGCCGTACTGACACGGGCACTGAAACGGAGCGACAATGATTATTGAACCGCTGATAGACGGAGGTGCTGCTGCCACGAAACGCCTGCGTCTGCTCGAAGGCCGGCACGCGCAGGGCGGGTCGGTGGAGCGCGACGTGGTGGCCATCATCGCCGGCGTGCGCCGCGGGGGCGACCGCGCTGTAGCTCGCTACACCAGGAAGTTCGACGGTGTAACGTTGGCCGCCGACGGTTTTGAGGTCGGGCGCGACGAGATCGCCGAGGCGCTGGCGTCGCTGCCGGCGTCGCTGAGGGCGGCCCTGCGTGCGGCTCACCGCCGCATAGTGGCGTTTCACAAACCGCAGCTGGCGCGTGGCTACGAGCTGCGCGAGGGCGACACCCGCAACTCGGTTCGCGTGCTGCCGTTGGCCCGCGTGGGAGTCTACGCACCCGGTGGCCGTGCTGCCTACCCGTCCACTGTGTTGATGAACGTGGTGCCGGCGCGCGTGGCGGGTGTAGACGAGGTGGTCATGGCGACCCCGCCGGGGCCGGGGGGCACGGTGGAGCCAGCCGTGCTCGCTGCTGCTGCCATAGCCGGCGTCGACCGCGTCTTTCGCGTGGGCGGTGCCCAGGCCATCGCCGCGCTGGCGCTCGGCACCGACAGCATCGCGCGCGTGGACAAGATCGTGGGCCCGGGCAACATCTACGTGGCTACGGCCAAGCGTCTGCTCTTCGGCAAGGTCGATATCGACATGATCGCGGGTCCCACCGAGGTGTTGATCATAGCCGACGGAAGCGCGCGTGCCGACTACGTGGCAGCTGACATGCTGGCCCAGGCCGAGCACGATCCCTTGGCCGCCTCTGTGTGCATCACCACCAGCCGGCGCATGGCTGCTGCCGTGGCGAAGCAGCTCGAAAGCCAGCTCGCCGGGTTGGAGCGTCGAGCAATCGCCGCGGCGTCGTTGAAGAAGTACGGCAGCATACTGGTGGTCAAGTCACTCGCACGGGCCGTGGAGTTGGCCAACGAGATCGCTCCCGAGCACCTCGAGGTGATGACCGCCGCGCCGCGCGAACTGTTGGGCGGATTGCGTAACGCGGGGGCTATCTTCCTCGGTGCGATGAGCAGCGAGCCTTTCGGCGACTACGCGGCCGGCCCCAACCACGTGCTGCCCACCGGCGGTTCGGCGCGCTTTGCTTCGCCCCTGGGAGTGTATGATTTCGTCAAGCGCAGCAGTATTATTGACATGGGCGTGGGTGGCGTGGGCGCGATAGGCCCCACGGTGCTGCGCCTCGCGGAGGCCGAGGGATTGACGGCCCACGCCGCCGCGGTCCGCCTGCGCCTGGACGACGTTGCCGGTAAACCGGCGGCGAAAAAAAAAGCGGCGGCAACGAAAAAGCAGCGGTCGGGCAGCGGCCGCAAGGGAGGAAGGTAAGTGGCGACCAGCAGTCGAAAGACAGGTATCCGCCGGGCAAAGGTAACGCGACAGACCGGCGAGACCAGCATAAACGTTGACCTCGTACTTGACGGCAGCGGCAAGGGCTCTATCGATTCCGGCGTACCGTTTCTCGACCACATGCTCGACTCGCTGTCACGGCACAGCCTGATCGACCTCAAGGTCAAGGCCACGGGCGATCTGCACGTCGACGCTCACCACACCGTCGAAGACGTGGGCCTGGCGCTGGGCCAGGCCATCGACAAGGCCCTGGGTGACAGGGCCGGCATCGTACGCTACGGCCACGCCGAAATTCCCCTGGACGAGGCACTGGTGGCGGTCACCGTCGATCTAGGCGGTCGCCCCTTCATGGTCTACGACTTGAAGATACGCCAGCACCGAGTGGGCGACTTCGAGGTCGATCTCGTCAACGACTTCATGCAGGCGCTGATGAACGAGGCCCGCATGAACCTCCACATTAACAAGCGCTACGGTCGCAATGCCCACCACCTGATCGAGGCCACCTTCAAGGCGCTCGCGAGAGCGTTGGGGCAGGCCTGTGCGCGCGACCCCAGGGTAAAGGGCGTCCCTTCCACCAAGGGCCGGTTACGGGGATGACCGGCGCGGGGATCACCGGCGCGGGGATGACCGGCGGGTGATAGCGGTCGTCGACTACGGCGTTGGCAACCTGCGCAGCGTTGCCAAGGCGCTTGAGAAGGTAGGCGCAAGCGTGCGCGTGACCTCGAGCGCTTCGGATCTGGCCGACGCACAGGCGGTGGTGCTGCCCGGCGTGGGCGCGTTTGCTCGTTGCATGGGTAACCTCGAGGAGGCCGGGCTGCGCGAGGCCGTGTGCCGGGCGGCGACCTCGGGCAAGCCTTTCCTGGGCATATGCGTGGGCATGCAGATCCTCTTTGATCACAGCGACGAGTTCGGCCGGGTAGAGGGGCTGGGCCTGCTGCCGGGCCACGTGAGCCGCTTCGAGGGCCTGCCCCGGGAGCTCAAGGTGCCGCACATGGGTTGGAACGAGATCAAGCTGCGCGGTGCTTCTCCTTACTTTGAAGGCATAGCCGACAACGAGCGATTTTACTTTGTGCACAGCTACCGAGTGCTCAGCGACAACGAGCAGGTGGTGGCTGCTGCTTGTGACTACGGCGGTAGTTTTGTCGCCGCCGCGGCGCGCGACAACCTGCTAGCGACCCAGTTTCACCCCGAAAAAAGCCAATCGGCCGGGCTGCGCCTGTTGGCCAACTTCGTGGGCACGGCCGGCGAGAATTCCTGACGTGCTGGTACTGCCGGCCATAGACATACGCGCTGGGCGTTGCGTGCGCCTGCTCAGGGGCGACTACGAGCAAGAGACCGTTTTTTCCGACGACCCGGCGGCCATGGCCCAACGTTGGATAGACGAGGGCGCGCGAGCCCTGCACCTGGTTGACCTTGATGGCGCCCGCGGTGCGGGAGATGACAACCAGCGGGCGGTAGAAGCCATACTCGCGGTGGTCGCAGGCGCGGGCGACGATTTTATTACCGAACTTGGCGGCGGCATACGCGACCTGGTTACGGTGGAGCGCTGGCTGGAGGCTGGCGTGGGGCGGGTGATACTGGGCACGGTGGCTGTCCGTGCCCCCGACATCGTTGAGCAGGCTGCGCGCCGATGGCCGGGGCGGGTCTGGGTTGGGATCGACGCTCGCTCGGGTCGCGTGGCGGTCGACGGTTGGCTCAACGACGGTGGTTGCGACGCGCTCGAGCTGGCCATGGCCATGCAGGACGCCGGTGTGGCCGGCATTGTCTACACCGACATCGACCGCGACGGAACCGGCGACGGCGTCAATGCGGAGGCCACCGCGCGACTGGCGCGGTCGGTAACCGTACCCGTGGTGGCATCGGGTGGTGTGCACGGCGTGGCCGACGTTGAGCGTCTCCGGGAGGTCGCCGGCAGCGGCATAGATGGCGTGGTGGTCGGGCGCGCGTTGTACGACGGCGCGGTAACGCTGGCCAGACTGACGGAGGCCGCCGGCTGATACCGGCCGCGAGTACCGATACCCGATGCTGGCTAAGCGCATAATACCCTGCCTCGACGTCAAGGACGGCCGTGTCGTGAAGGGAGTCAATTTTGTTGACCTGCGCGATGCCGGTGACCCGGTGGAGTGCGCCATGCGCTACGACGCCGAGGGTGCCGATGAGCTTACGTTTCTCGACATAACCGCCAGCCATGAGAAACGCGACATCATGCTCGACGTGGTGTCGCGCACGGCAGAGCAGGCCTTCATGCCGCTGACCGTGGGAGGCGGCGTGCGCGTGGTCGAAGACCTGGGCGCTCTGTTGCGGGCCGGTGCCGACAAGGTCTCGATCAACACGGCCGCTGTCATCAACCCCGATTTCGTGGACGAAGCTGCCCGCGTGTACGGTAGCCAGTGCGTGGTGGTGGCCGTCGACGCGCGCAGGCGCGACCAACACCTCGAACTTGCCGAAGACGGTGGCGGCGTGGACGGGGCACCGGATTGGGCCGGGACCTGGCCCGAGTTGCTGGTGGACAAGGCAGGTAACGACGGCTGGGAAATCTACACCCACGGCGGTCGCCGTCCCACCGGCATCGACGCCGTTGCCTGGTGCCGCCGTATGGAAGAACTGGGAGCGGGGGAGCTACTGCTCACCAGTATGGACCGCGACGGTACGCGCGACGGATACGATCTTGAGCTTACCCGCGCGGTGGCCGACGCGGTGGGCGTGCCGGTCATAGCCTCGGGCGGAGTGGGCGGGCCCGGGCACCTGCTCGAGGGCGTGACCACGGGCGGCGCCGACGCGGTGCTGGCCGCATCGATTTTTCACTACGGTGAGTACTCAATAGCCGAGTGCAAGCGCTATCTCGCAGAGCGCGGCGTTGTCGTAAGGGTCTGACCAGGGGCCTGGTACCCCGCCCGTGGAATCATGTCGGCTGGTGGGCTACATTTGGCCGGACCAGGGAGGATCAAGGTTTGACTACAACAACCGGACTGCACCACGTCGCTTTCGTAACCAGGGACCCGGAGGCCACGCGAAAGTTCTACGTCGACAAACTCGGCATGCCGCTGGTCCACGTAGAAAACCATCTGAGCGGCGATGGGTGGTTTCGCCATTTCTTTTTCGACATGGGTGGGGGCGCTTCGCTGGGTTTCTTTGAGCTCAACGGTGTGGGTGAAAAGGAGGACTACGCGACCGACCTGTCCAGTACCGTGGGCCTGCCGCCCTGGGCCAACCACGTTGCCTTTCGCGTTGAAAACGAGCAACGCCTTCTCGAGCTCAAGCAGCGCTTTGAGGGAAACGGGGTTGAGCCATTAGTAGAATTTGACCACGGCTGGTGCCGCTCCATCTACACGGTCGATCCCAGCGGCATAGCGGTGGAGTTCTGCGCCACGACCAAGGCCGAAGGCTTTGCCATGAGCGAGGAAGAAGCTTTACGCCTGCTGCGCCAGCCGCCCGAGGAATTTTCCGAGGGTTCGCGTAAGGAACAGCGCAAGCAACCCGACAAGTAATCAGCCGGGCTGGTACGGGTGCCGGCTACTCCTGTTCGGCCAGCCAGCGTTCGGCGTCTATGGCGGCTTCACAACCGCTTCCGGCCGCGGTGATGGCCTGTCGATACACACTGTCGCGTACGTCGCCGCAGGCAAATACGCCTTCAATGCTGGTGTAGGTCGAGTCGGGCCGGGTGGCGACGTAACCCTTCTGGTCGGTGTCCAACTGGCCGTCAAACAACGCGGTGTTGGGCAAATGCCCTATGGCCATGAAGACCCCGTCGCAGTCCACGCGTTCGGTCGAGCCGGCGCTGGCACCGTCACTGGTGTCGCGCAGGGTCACTGCCGTGACGCCGCCCTCGGCCACGTCGCCGTGGATCTCGTCTATGGTTCGGTTGAGAAGGAAGTCGATCTTCGGATTGACCTGGGCCCGTTCGAGCATGATCTGCGACGCACGGAACCCTTCGCGTCGGTGCACCACGGTCACCGAGCTGGCAAACTTGGACAGGAAGGTGGCTTCTTCCATGGCCGAATCACCGCCGCCGATGACCAGCACCTTGCGATCTCTGAAGAAAAAGCCATCGCAAGTGGCGCATGCAGACACGCCGTAACCCATGAGCCGCGTTTCGGATTCCAGCCCGAGCAAGCGAGCGGTCGCCCCGGTGGCGACTACCAGTGCGTCGCAGGTAAAGGTGATGTCTGGCGAGTTGAGCGTGAACGGTCGCCGGGACAGGTCCACCGACTCGATGTCGCCGGTAGCGAACTCGGTGCCGAAGCGCGCCGCCTGGTCGCGAAACTTCTGCATCATGTCTGGCCCCATCACGCCTTCGGGAAACCCCGGGTAGTTTTCTACGTCGGTGGTTATCGTCAGTTGACCGCCGGGCTGGCTGCCCTCTACTACCAACGGTGCGAGGTCGGCGCGGGCAGCATATATGGCCGCAGTGAGTCCCGCCGGGCCGGATCCGAGGATGATTACCTTGCTGTGTTGTGTAGCCATGTGCAGTTCTTTTCCGTTTATTGTGGGCCGTGTTCAAGTCCGCGTACTGGCGGCAGGGTCGCGGTCGATGTATGAAGTTTGGCGGTGGTTTGCAAGCGGGAGAGCGTGGGTTGAAAGAGTTCAGTCACACAGATGAGAAGGGTCGCGTACGCATGGTCGACGTGTCGGGCAAGGACGCGACCCGGCGTGAGGCCGTAGCCGCGGCCGAACTGCAGATGCAGCCCTCCACCCTTGAACGCATACTCGCGGGCGATCTGCCCAAGGGCGACGTGCTCGCGGTGGCGCGCACTGCCGGCATCATGGCGGCCAAGCAGACCCACACGCTCATCCCCATGTGCCATCAGCTTGGACTCGATTCGGTTTCGGTTGATTTTGAGACCGACCCCGAACGGCCTGGCGTGCTGTGCCTGCAGGCAACGGCGGTGGTCAACGGGCGCACGGGGGTCGAAATGGAGGCCCTGCTTGCCGCCACCCTCGCGGGGCTTACGGTCTACGACATGTGCAAGGCCGTCGACCGCGGCATGGTGCTCGGAGAGGTTCGCCTGCTGGAGAAGAGCGGCGGGCGAAGCGGCCACTACCAGCGCGCCTGATTCCTGCTAGCCAGGAGTTTTTCCTTTCCATGACGACTCCAGTCTGGCCGCCACGGTGATGACCTTGCTGTAATTGATGTCCCGCACTGACGCGTTTTTGCTTTGCGGCAGGGGCAAGTGGGGTTAGTCTACGCTGGTGTCGCACGCGGCCCCAAAACACACCTGGCTCAACAGTGAGGCTCCGCGCGAACGCCTGCGGGAGGTAGGAGCCGCGGCGCTGAGCGACGGCGAGCTGCTGGCATTGTTGGCGGGAAGCGGCCACGCAAGTTCGGGCAACGCTCTTGAGCTCGCGCGTGGACTGCTCGCCAGGTTCGGCGACCTTCGCAGGCTTTCTGGTGTGGGTACGAGCGAGCTCTGCTCGGTGCCGGGACTGGGCAACGCGCGAGCCTCGAGGTTGGAGGCTGCCTGGGAGATTGGCCGCCGGGTCCATTCTCGGGAGCTCAAGCTCGGATGCGCCCTGACTTCGTCCGAGCAGGTGTTCAAACACTTCGGCCCCTTGCTATCGGAGCTCAAGCGCGAGCGTTTCTACGGCCTGCTGCTCGACAGCAAGAACCGGCTGTTGCGCAAGGCGATGATCTCGGAGGGCTCGCTGGGGGCCTCGTTGGTTCATCCCCGCGAGGCATTCCGCCCAGCGGTGTGCGAAGCTGCCGCCGCGGTGATTTTTATGCACAACCACCCCAGCGGAGATCCCGGTCCCAGCAGCGAAGACCGGCGTATCACGGCGCGCTTGAGGCGGGCCGGTGAAATCCTGGGCATACCGGTACTCGACCACGTGGTGGTGGGCCGAGACGGCTACTTTTCTTTCGCTGATTCCGGTTGGGAGTAGCCAGCCGGCTAACAGCCAGCCGTGCGCACTAGAAGGGTACGTCCGAGCCCGCGCCGGCTTCCGGCTGGGACGGGAAGCTGGGCACGTCGTCCCTGCTGTCCGAGCTGGCCCGCGGCGCGTCGCCATCGCTGCGTCCGCCCAGAAACTGGACGCGGTCGGCCACTATCTCGGTAGAGTAGCGGTCGTTTCCGTCCCTGTCCTGCCACTTGCGGGTCTGCAGGCGGCCTTCCACGTATACCGGGCGCCCTTTCTGCAGGTACTGCACGCAGTTTTCAGCCTGCCGGCCCCATACGACCACACTGTGCCACTCGGTGCGTTCCTGCCGCTCTCCCGACTGGTCGGTCCACACGTCGGTGGTGGCCATGCGCATGGTCGTGACGGCCTTGCCGCTGTTCGTGTTGCGCAATTCGGGGTCCTGCCCGAGATTTCCGATGAGAATTACCTTGTTTACTGATGCCATGGAGAGCCTCCTGATGCCTTTGTGGGAGGCTAGAGCCGGCCCTGCCCGTTGTCAATGATATGGCTGTGCTCAGTTGTGCAGGAAGCGCGCTGTAAAGAAAGCCCGCTGTGCAGGAAGACCGTTGCTGGTGGCAGGAGGCTTGTTCCCATCGCCGGGCGGTTATAAAATCGCGCAGCGGGACAGCCCGCGTGGTGGTTGTAGAGGGTGAACACAGCGCAGGCAGTACTGCTGGGGATCCTCCAGGGATTGACCGAGTTCCTACCGGTCTCCAGTTCCGGCCACCTGGTGCTGGCCCGCCGGCTGTTCGGCAGCTCTGTCGAGTCGCCCGTGGCCTTGGACGTCATGCTGCACGTGGGCACGCTGTTGGCCGTGCTGGGGTATTTCAGGGCTGACCTGCTGCGCCTGCTGCTGTCGCTGGGTGGTGGAGATTCGCCCGACCGGCGACAGGTCGGGCTGCTGGCCCTGGCCACCTTGCCCATAGTGGTCGTGGGCCTGCTGTTCGCCGCGCAGGTAGAGGCCGCGTTTTCGTCGCCGGCCGTGGTGGGCCTGTGCCTCTTGATTACAGCCTGCATGCTGGCCTGGGCCTCGAGGCTGGCGGCCGGGAGCAAGGGAGCCGATGCCATGCGGCCGCTGGACGCTCTGGTCATAGGCGCCCTGCAGGCGGTGGCCGTGTTGCCGGGCATATCGCGGGCCGGGGCCACGGTCACTGCCGGCCTGGGGCGAGGGCTCGACCGCGACCTGGCGGCCCGTTTTGCCTTCCTTTTGTCGATTCCGGCCATACTGGGCGCGGTAGTTTTCAAGCTCGACGAGCTGGTACACCTGCTTGATACGAGTTTCACGCCGGTGTTGGCAGGGGTCGCCGCGTCGGCCGTGACCGGCTGGCTGGCCATAGCAATAATGATGCGTGCCATCAGGAGGGGAAGGCTGCTGCCCTTTGCGCTATACTGCATTGTTACAGGCTGTTTGGGCCTGTACCTGGGAGTTTTGACTGGTAGTGGCTAAACGGCCCGCAAGGAACAGGAAGACCGAGTCGCGCCTCGTACACGAGGTGGAGGCAATACTGTGCTCGGCGCTCGGGGCTGCCCTGGCGCTGAGTTTCTACTCCTACTCACCCGATTCGCCCGCGACCAACCAGGTGGGCGTGGTGGGCTACACCGTGGCCCACGCACTGGTGCAGTGCTTCGGATACGCCAGCTACCTGTTTCCCGCGCTGCTCGTCGCCGGTGCCGTGGGCTTGTTTGCAAGGCAGACGGCCACCGTGTCGCCGGTGCGGCTGGTGGGCGCGGTTGCCCTGTTATTTGAGGGCGCCGTGGTCCTTGGTCTTTACCGGCAGGGGGTAGTGCCGACCGAAGCCGGCGGCTGGGTTGGTGGTTTTCTTTCTGCCTTGGCCAGGCAGGCCTTCGGTATGGTAGGCAGCTCGGTGATCCTGGCCGCGTTTGCCGGCTGGATTTTTATTATGCTCACCGGCGCCGCGCCTTCGCGGGTTCTCGCGCGCTTTGCCCTGTTGGTTCGCAGCGCGGTGCTGCGCGCGGGTAACTTCATGGGCGAGAAGATAGAGCGCGCGGCCTCGGGCCTGGGAGAGTTCGCGCGGGCGCACCGGCCTCGTATGCCGCGCATGCCGTCCCGCCCCGCCCCGCCCGCGGCGTTGTCGCGTAGCGAGCAGGTCGAGGAGCCGGCCGCGCCAATGGTCTTCTCCATAGATGACGAGCCCGACCTTGATGAGGCCGACACCGACGCGATTGGCTTCGGTGTCGATGAAGTTGCGGTCGACGTAGCTTCTAATGGCCACGCCGAACTCGAAGAGGGCAAGGCCCGGGCCATACTCGAGATCACCAGCAGCGCCGAGTCGGTGGCCGAGGCACGCCGGCGCATGAGCGAGGAATCGAAGGGCCGCGACAAGCAGGAGAAGTTTAACTTCAGCGTCGACGACAACGACTACAGTCTTCCCCCGGTCAATCTGCTGGGCGATCCCGACGAGGCCGACGTGGACGTCGACGAGGACACGCTGATAGCCTTGTCCAAGGTACTCGAGCAGAAGCTGTCTACCTTTGGGGTGTCGGGCAGCGTCACCGCGGTGCGCTCGGGCCCGGTTATTACCACTTACGAGTTCGAGCCCGACGCCGGCATCAAGGTGAGCCGCATAGTGAATCTCTGCGACGATCTGACCATGGCCCTGAGGGCCCACGGCGTGAGAATCGTGGCACCGATTCCGGGCAAGAACGTGGTAGGAATCGAGGTATCCAACCGTCACCGCGACCTCGTTGGCCTGCGTGACCTGATCGACTGCGAAGAGTTTCGCGGCCTGCCTTCGGCGCTGTCGGTGGTCGTGGGCAGGGACACCACGGGCGTGGCGCGTTACGCCGATCTGGCAAAGATGCCCCACCTGCTGATGGCTGGCGCTACGGGTTCGGGTAAATCGGTGGCACTGAACGCCATCATCATGAGCATCCTGTACAAGGCCACGCCGAGGGACGTGCGCTTCATAATGATCGACCCCAAGATGCTCGAGTTGTCGATCTACGAGGGCATTCCCCACTTGCTGGTACCGGTAGTGACCGACGTCCGGAAAGCTGCCGCCGCCCTGGCCAACGTCATGCGCGAGATGGACCGTCGCTTTGAGCTGATGAAGGAGCTCAAGGTTCGCAGTGTCGACGACTACAACGCGCGCGTGGCCGAGCAGCTCGAAGAAGAGTACGAAGAGTACGAGGAAGAAGAGGAAGAGCAGGAAGAGGAGCTCGAGCTTGCCGAGGGCGAAGAGTACGAGGAAGAAGAGGAAGAGGAAGGAGAGGAAGAGTACGAGGAAGGAGAGGAAGAGGAAGAAGAGGAGTACGAGCTCGAAGAAGAAAGCCCGCACGAGCATCTTCCCCGGGTGGTGGTCGTGGTGGACGAGCTTGCTGACCTGATGATGGTGGTGGGCCGCGAGGTCGAAGAGTCGATCACGCGCCTGGCGCAAAAGGCGCGGGCGGCGGGTATACACCTGATACTGGCCACGCAGCGGCCTTCGGTCGACGTAATTACCGGGCTGATCAAGGCCAACTTTCCCGCGCGCATTTCTTTCCAGGTCACCTCGCGGCATGACTCCAAGACCATTCTCGACGGCGTCGGGGCTGAGCGCCTGCTGGGCATGGGCGACATGCTCTACATGGCTCCCGGCACTTCGTTCCTGGCGCGTCTGCACGGGGCCTTCATCAGCGATCGCGAGATCGATGAGGTCGTTGAGTTCATTAAGGAGCAGGGCGATCCGCAGTACCAGATGGAGCTGCTCGACAGCCAGTCGGGCGACGACGAGGACGAGGGCGAACCGGACTTCTTCGATGAGCTCTACGACAAGGCCGTTGACGTGGTTACCCGCCACGGGCAGGGTTCTACGTCGTGGGTACAGCGGCAACTGGGAGTCGGTTACAACCGTGCGGCGCGCATCATGGAACAGATGGAGCGCGACGGAGTGGTGGGTCCGGCCGACGGGTCGCGGCCGCGACAGGTGTTGGCCCAGGCCATACCGCCTGCCTGACTGCCCGCTTCGTATCGCTGGCCCTGCTGGCGGCGCTGCTACTGACTGCGCCGGCTGTTTCGTCGGCCGTTTCTTCTGCCGACGCGCACGACATGCTGTCCTGCTACGGAGAGTTCTGGCGCAACACGACCACGCTCGCGGCCGATTTTTCGCAGGCCGTGCACGTGCCGGGCATACAGGAGCCCGTGCGTACCGGCGGCCGGTTTTATTTTGCGGCGCCCGATCATTTTCGCTGGGATTACACCGCCGGCGAACGGCAGACAGTGGTAGGCGACGGCACCTCGCTGTGGATACACCAGCACGAGCTCGAGCAGGTCTACCGGCTTGACTACGGGCGCGCTTTTGGCGGCGGGGGCCTGGTGGCGCTGATGGGCAACACCGACTTGCTCGAGTCCCGCTACCGGTCCGAAGTGTTAGAGTCCGACGGGCAGCTCGTTACCCTGCGCCTGGAAAAGGCGCCCGTATCCGAACATGCCGCGGCCGAAACGGTGGAGATCGTGCTGCGGCAGCCCGATTGCCGACCGGTTTCCTTGCAGTTGACCGACGCCGTGGGCAGCGTGACCCGCATGGAACTGGCCGGCCTGGAGCTCGACACCGTGCTCGCCGAGCGCCTGTTTCACTTTGAAGTTCCGGCCGGCGTTGACCTCATCGAGCAACCGGATGCTTCTGATTCGGAGGCCGCCAGCCCGGCTGGCACCGGTGCCGAGGGTGGCGCTGGCAGATGAGCGGCGGCGTGGGAGACAGGAAGAAAATCTTTTTCGTGCCGCTGGGCTGTGCCCGTAACCACGTGGACGGCGAGTACATGCTGGGCCAGGCGCGCGCGGCGGGCCACGAAATCGTGGGAGCGGCGGCCGATGCCGATACCATAGTGGTGAACACCTGCGCCTTCATAGAGGAGGCCCGCCAGGAATCGATAGACACCATCCTCGGGTTGGCCGCTGGCGATTCAGCCGCAACCACTAACGGCAGCTCGCCGCGCATGCTGGTCACCGGTTGCATGGCCGAGCGCTACGGCCAGGAACTGTCGCAGGCCATACCCGAGATCGACGTGATGGTGGGCACCGGCGACCTCGATCGATTTGTGGAGGCCCTCAACGCGCCCGGTGGCAGCAGCTTTACGGGTAAGCGTCACTATCTGCCGGCCGCTGGCGCGGCGCGGGAAGTCGACCTCTCGCAGGGCTGGGCCTGGGTCAAGGTCTCGGAGGGCTGCGACCACGAGTGTTCGTTCTGCGCCATTCCGTCGTTCAGGGGGAGCCACGAGAGCAGGACGGTGGAGGACGTGGTCGAAGAGGTTCGCGGCCTGGTGGCCGCTGGTGCGCTGGAGGTCAACCTGGTGGCCCAGGACCTGAGCGCTTACGGACGTGACAGGAAACAGCGCGACGGATTGTCGCAGTTGCTGCGGCAGTTAGACGGGTTGCAGGGGCTCGAGCGCGTGCGTTGTTTTTACATGTACCCGACCACGCTGGTAGACGAGACCCTCGATGCCATGCGAGAGCTACCCTCGGTGTGCAACTACCTCGACCTGCCGCTTCAGCACGCCGACCGCGAGATGCTCAAACGCATGCGTCGGGCCGCCGACCCGGACGCCACCCGTCGTCTGCTCGACAGGGTTCGCAGCAAGGTTCCGGACGTGGTGCTGAGGTCGTCGTTCCTCGTGGGATTTCCGGGCGAGACCGACGAGGCCTTCGAGCGGCTGTGTCGCTTCGTTGAGGAGCAGCGCTTTGGGCACCTATCGGTGTTCGAGTATTCGCGCGAAGAAGGCACAACGGCAATGGAGCTGGGCGACGAGGTGGCTCCCGAGCTGGCGAGGCTCAGGCGCGACCGCCTGCTTGATCTGCACGAAGGCCTGCGCGCGGGCTACCTGGCCGCCCGCGTGGGTAAGCCCGAGCGCGTGTTGGTCTGCGGGCGCGACGGCGACGGCAACTGCTACGGGCGCACGAGCTGGCAGGGCCCCGATGTTGACGGTGTGACCTGGCTGGGCGATGTGCCTGGGGTCCCGACGGCGGGCATGCTCGACGTCTCGGTTACGGGTTCTGACGGTTACGATCTTTTTGCGGTGCCGCGGGCGTCGCAGGGGGGCTGGAGGCCATCGCGGGCAGGGGCTGTTGACGCCGCAGGCCGCCGGAACTAGGTTACGCCGCTGAATACGGGCACCTGATGCCTTGCGGTGGGCGGTAGAGACTGATGAGAAAGCGAGAACTAGATAAATTCGAAGCACTTTTGCTTGAGATGCGCAGTGACATCCTGCGCGAGATCAAGCAGGACATGAAAGAAGGGCGCGAAGGCGAAGCCGGCGAGGGTCGCGATACCTATGACATTGCCAGCGACGACCGCGATCGAGAGATAAACCTCCTTCTCGGCGACAGGGACCGTCGCAAGCTGCAGCTTGTGGACGAGGCCCTGCTGCGCATAGAGAGCCGTGACTACGGCAAGTGCGAAGAGTGCGAGGGTGATATCTCTCCCTCGCGGCTCAAGGCCATGCCCTTCAGCGAGCTTTGCGTCACCTGCCAGGATGAGTACGAGCAGGCCCAGCGCACCATGCACACCGATGGTGGCGATAGCCTGTCGGCACGTGTTCCCCCCGGCGAAAGCGAACCTGAAATTTCCTGATACGAGCTCACCGGTCGACCGCCCTGCTGTTCTACGGCGGCAGCTGTTAGCCGCCCGCAGGGTTCGTGCTAGTCTGCGTTGACGATGGCCGGATCCCACAAACACGAGGGCTCATGCGAGCGGCAGATCCGGGTAAGCGACGGGCCCCGCGGGTGAACGGGTGGCTGAGCGAACTCTTCGTCTCGCTGCAGGGCGAGGGCAGTTACTCCGGGCAGCGGCAGTTGTTCGTGCGCCTGTCGGGCTGCAACATGCGCTGCGGCTACTGTGACACTCCCGACTCGCTCGAAAAGAGCCAGCACTGCCGCGTCGACTTTCCTGGCGGTGAGAGCAAGTTTCTCGACAATCCCGTATCGGTAGAAACACTGGCCGCCGTGGTGGCCCGCTTCATCGCCGAAGACCCTTCCATAGCCATGCTGGCAGTAACCGGTGGCGAGCCCATGCTGCAGGCTGATTTTCTCGAGGCCTGGTTCAAGGCCTCGCCCCCTGGACGGCCCTGCCTGCTTGAGACCAACGCCACCATCGCCCGGGGGCTGGATCGGCTGTTGCCATCGTTCAGCGTCGTGTCGGCCGACGTGAAGTTGCCGTCCAACAGCGGCGAGGCTTCCTTCTGGAAGCAACACGAGGAGTTTCTTTCGGGTTGCGACGGGGTCGAGCTTTACGTCAAGATGCCGGTGGACGCGGTCACCAGCCGTGAAGACGTGGTCAGGGGGGCCGAACTGGTGGCCCGTTATGCCCCGGCAGCCACGCTTTACCTGCAGCCGCTGGCCGACCCCGGGTCCAACGAGGCGGCGCGTCCGGCGGCCTTCATGGAAGAGTTGCTCGCGGAAGCATCCGCGCGGGTGGCAGACACACGGGTGTCGGTGCAGATGCACAAAATGATGGGCCTGCGATGAGCGGCGCTGGGCAGGATTCGGCCTCACCGGGCTCCAATTCCCCGGAGTATCGCCAAGCCACCTGGCAGCAATTGCAGTCGGAGGTTTTTGATCTTCTCATCATAGGGGGAGGTATAAACGGTGCCGCGGTGGCGAGGGACGCCGTGCTCAGGGGCATGTCGGTGGCGCTGGTCGAGCGCTCCGATTTCGCGTCGGGCACCAGCAGCCGCTCGTCCAAGCTCATTCACGGCGGGGTACGTTACCTGGAGCAGGGCGACATCGGCCTGGTGCTTGAATCCTGCCGCGAGCGCGACTTGTTGCGCACGCGCATCGCGCCCCACCTGGTGCGCGCGCAGAGGTTTCTGTTCCCCATCTACGCCGACGATTCGCTCCCCCTGTGGAAGATGCGGGCCGGCCTGCTGGCCTACGACATGCTGGCTGCTTTTCGCAACGTGGAGACGCACCGCGGGCTGGGTGCCGCCGAGGTCATGGCCGAAGAGCCCGGACTGCTGTCGGAGGGTCTCGAGGGCGGCGCCGTCTACTGGGATTGCTGGACCGACGACGCGAGGCTAACCGTCGAAACTGTGCTGGCTGCGCGTTCGGGCGGGGCCGCGGTGCTCAACTACGCTGAGGTCGTGGCCCTGGACAAGGACAGCACGGGTCGGTTGGCGTCGGCCGTGGTACGTGATCTTGAACTGGGGCGCGAAGCCCGCGTGCGCGCCCGGTGTTTTGTTAACACCAGTGGACCGTGGCTCGACGCGCTGAGAAAACTCGACGACGGTGGCACGCCGCCCAGGCTGCGCGCGACCAAGGGCGCTCACGTGATATTCGATCGGGCGCGCCTTCCGGTAAACAACGCGGTGGTCATACGCGGCGCCGGCGACAACCGCGTCATGTTTGCCATTCCCTGGCAGACGCGCGTGCTCGTGGGCACGACCGACACCTGGTACGAGGGCGACCCTGCCGAGGTGTCGGTTGAGAAAGAAGACGTAGATTACATCCTGGCCAGCGCCAACCGGGCTTTTCCGATGGCTGACCTGCTGGCCAGCGACGTCGTGAGCAGCTACGCCGGCCTGCGCCCGCTGGTGCAGCCTGAAGACGAGCTTGACGAGTCCGACGTGAGCCGCGATGACCAGGTGTTCGAGAGTCCCTCGGGGCTGGTGTCGCTGGGAGGGGGCAAGCTGACCACGCACAGGCACGTGGCCGAGCGAATAGTGAACCGCGTGGCCCGATGGGTGGGCCGCCCGGTAGGCCGCTGCCGCACAGCCCAGGTGCCGTTGCCCGGGGCGGCCGGCGTCGAGCCCGGCGCGGCCATGCACAGGGCCCCGGGGTCGGGCGAAGAGCATGTGCGCTGGCGCTACGGGGCGAGGGCTGCCGAAGTGTCGGCCCTGGTCAGGGGCGATGAGGAATTGGCGACCGGTCTGGTCGACGATACGCCCGATCTCAAGGCCGAGCTGGTGCACGCCGTTGACCAGGAGATGGCCATGTCGCTCGAAGACGCGCTGACCAGGCGCACGCATGTCACGCTCGAGAGCGCCCAGGTCAGCGAGCAGCTGGCCCGCTCGGCCGCTGCCCTGCTGGCTGAGCACCTGGGCTGGGACGACGAGCGGGTAGAGCTCGAGGTAAAAAAATATCTCGCCAGCGTGCAGTTTTGCGGTGCCACGACGCCGTAGAAAGCAGCCCGGCAAGCAGAAAACGTCAAGGGTAAAATATTGACTTGCCTGTCAAAGGGATGAATGATTCCTCGTTCGGCGACCGGGATCCGCCGAGCCCCCACTGATGTTGCTCGCTGCGCTTGAACTGGACAGGAAGGCCCTGTCCGACGTTGCCGATGAATACGGCCTCGGCCGCCTGGTCGATGGCAGCGGTGCGATAGAACAGCGCGGTTTCAGGCGCTATCGGCTCGTTACCGGCAAAACCACTTACAACATGGACGTCTACCTGGTGGACGACGAGGTAGACCTGAGGCGTGAAATGGACGTCATGGCCTTCCTTGAGAAGCACAGCTTCGCCTCCCCGAGGCTGGTCGTGCAGCGCAGCGGCCGACCGTTTGCCGAACGGGGCGACTACCTGCTGGTGGTTACCAGGCATCCCCAGGCCGAGTTCTGCGACGAGGCCGGGCTGACCGAGAAACGCATCTACCGCTCGGGCAGCGCTATCGGCGAATTTCACACGCTGTGTCGCAGTTACAAGAAAGGCGCTGACAGCCGCATGGGTTTTGACCAGGTGTTTGAGACCTACGCCGAGGTGCGCCGACGAATACCGCCGTACTTCAAGAAAATAGTGCGCACCTTCGACGAGGAGACCGAGTACCTGGGCAACTACCTTGAGACCAAGCTGCCCAAGGGATTTATCCACGGCGGGCTGGCGCTCGACTGCATATCGTTCAAGGGTGAGTCGGTCGCTTGTATATCCGACTTCTGGGACGCGAGCCGAGGCAAGTACGTGTTCGACCTCGCCACGGCGGTAAACGCCATGTGTTTTGTAGACGGCAGCTACTCGCTCGACCGTTTTACTGCGCTGATGGCGGGCTACGAATCGATCAGGACCCTGTCGCTGGCCGAGTGGGACTCGTTTCCCAACGAGATGCGCTTTGCGGCGCTCAAGTTCGGGGTGGTCAGCCTGCACCGTTTTTTTGACGCGGGTAGGGAAGAAGGCGAGCGCATCAACAATGACTTCAGGCGTTATCTCGAACGCCTGCGCGTGCTCAGGCGCGAAGTCGAAGGCGGCATGGAAAGCCTGCTCATGGCCATGGCCACCGGCTACGACTACCGAAAGTACCAGCGCGTGAAGGGCGAGGACGGCGAGGGCGGCGAGGGCGGCTAGGATCGTGGCCGGCATTGAAGACAGTGTGCGTGACATCCTCGTTGCGCTGGGCGAAGACCCCGACCGCGAGGGGCTGGTCAAGACCCCCGAGCGAGTGGCGCGCAGCTACGAGTTCCTGGCCAGCGGTTACCAGCAGGACCCCCACGAGGTGATTGGCGACGCTCTGTTTACCGAGGACTACTCGGAGATGATAATCGTTCGCGACATCGATTTCTTCTCGCTGTGCGAGCACCACATGTTGCCTTTCTACGGGCGCGCCCACGTGGCCTACGTCCCCGACAAGCACATAGTGGGCATCAGCAAGCTGGCCCGCCTCGTGGAGTGTTACGCCAGGCGCTTGCAGGTGCAGGAGCGCATGACCTCGCAGATCGCCGGCTTTATCCAGGACAAGCTCAAGCCCCTGGGTGTGGGCGTGGTCATACGCGCCGAGCACATGTGCATGCGTATGCGCGGCGTGCAGAAGCCCAACTCCTCGGTGGTGACCAGCTCGTTGCTGGGCGTGTTCCAGGAGCGCGACACCCGCCAGGAGTTCATGAACCTGCTGTCCTGACCCCCCGGGCTCGTCTCGGCGCTGGCTCGAGAGCAGGCCGCGTGCTGGTCAGAAAGAGGCCCACCAGGGACGGGCCTGCTGCTCGTCGCCTTCCAGTTTGACTCCGTAGTGCTCCAGCAGCGTGCCCTGGGCGCGCTGCTGACTGGCCTCGGCCAGCGCGTGGTCGGTCACGGCCAGGGTACGGGCGGCCATGGAGTCGGCCAGCTTCTGTTGAAAACTCAGCACGTCGGTTGTCGTGACCATGCCCTCTTCAAAACGCCGGCGCTGGTCGTGCAGGTTTTCGTCGGCCAGTTCTACCGCCAGCCGGGCTGCCTGCACTCGCTGCCAGGCCGAGGCCAGGTCGGCGCGGGCGCGGTCGAGTTGCAGGATCACGGTGGATTCGAGATCTTCGAGTTCATGGTCGGCCTGCAGTTGCCTGGCTTGGGCCCTATCGAGCCGGGCCCGGGAAGCACTGCGCGCCAATGGCAACTCAAAACTCAATCCCACCGACCAGCGGTTGAAGTCGCCGTCGGCCAACAGGTCGATAGCTTCCGACCAGCTGCCACCAAAGGGGCTGCTCACCACCTCGTCGCTGCCGAAGGGGCTTATGGGTACCGCGCGTCCACCGGCGCCAAGAAGCGTGTAACCGGCCGACAGCGACAGTGACGGCAGCCGGTCGTCTCTCGCCTTACCCACGCTGAGCACGCGGTTTTGGCGTTGCAGGCGGGCCAGCCGCAGTTCGGGTCGGCGCGCCAGCGCCAGCGCCAGCGAGCGCTCGGGGTCTGCCTGCGACGCGACGGGCTCGTGGCCGTGCGCGGGCTGGATTTCAAACGGGCGGCGGCCGTCGCCCGCCCTTACCATGTGCGCGAGCCTGAGCAGCGAGAGGCGGACTTCGTTGCCGGCCGACAGGGCCTGCTCCTCACGGCTCGCGGCTTCTGCGCGCGCCTCCTTGACGGCTACCGGCGCCAGCATGCCCACCTGCACGCGTTTTTCGGCGTCGGCGGCCAGGCTGCGGGCAAGCTGCAGGGCCAGTTGCGCGGCCTCACTGCGCGACTCGGTCAGCACCACGTCCCAGTAGGCCCCCGCGATGGCGAATACGAAGTCGGCGAGGTCGGCGGCAAAGCGTGCGCGCTCGGCTGCGGTGTCGTTGCGTGCCAGCTTCAGCGTAATTTCGTCCTGCATGCCCCAGCGGTTGCGCAGCAGCGGCTGCTCCAGGCCCAGGCCCAGGCTGGGGCGGTACTCGGGCACCAGGCCCTGGAAAGACGAGTTGGTTTCGCGCCGGGCGGCGGCCAGCGAAAGGTCCAGCGTGGTTCCGCTCCTGAGCAGCTTGGACAACGACAGCGAGCCCGACGCCTGCTCTTCGCTGAGCACGGAGTCGCCGTCTTCCGTACCGGCCAGCGCGCTGGTCGGCACCAGGCTGCTGCTGTCCCAGCCCAGCTCGAGCTTTATCACCGGCTCCCAGGCGGCCAGTGCTTCCAGCTCGCCGCTGCGCGTGGCCACGGGCAACTGGGCGCGGGCCAGCACGCCCGGGTTACCGGCTACAGCGGTGGCCACGGCCTCGCGGAGGCTCATCTCCAGCGTTGCCGGTACAAGCGGTGCCGGCGCGCTCTCCAGGGCCAGGGCTGTGGCGCCTGACACTGAGGCGAGCAAGAGACTTGCGCAGGCGATGGCTGTGCGGGGGCTGATCACTGTATTAAGGGCGGCCCCGCGCACGCTTACGGTGCTGTTTACCCTGCGGACGCAAAGACCCGCACTAGACGTTGACCGGCCCCCGGCCTGCCGTCAAGACCCCGGGGGTACTCCCTGGCCGGTTTATACGGGACCGGTTGACCCCTGCCCGGTTGACATCCACCCCCTCGGGGAATAATTAGCCATACCGGCAACAGCCGGCCCGCCTGCCGCGTAGACTCCTCAGCGCGTGGCCATCCGGCCTGTTCGGACCACGCCATGACTACAACGATACTCAAGCGCCATCTGCTCGCCCCCGGGCCCACCCAGGTACCCGCCGAGGTGCAGCTGGCCATGGCCGCGCCCATCATTCACCACCGCACGCCGCAGTTCAGCGAGTTGTTCGGCAAAACCGCGGCCGGTGCGCGCGCCATGTTCGCCACCGAGCAGCCCGTGATGATGCTCGCCTGCACGGGCACCGGTGGTATGGAGGCCGCGGTCACCAACACCTTGAGCCACGGCGACCACGTGCTGGTCGTAAAGGGCGGCAAGTTCGGTGAGCGCTGGGAAGAAATAGCACTGCGCTACGGCCTCCGCGTTACAGCGCTGGATGTCGAGTGGGGCAAGGCCGTTGACCCGGCCCAGGTGGCAGCCATCCTCGCGCAGGCCGACGACCTGAAGGCCGTGCTCGTGCAGGGCAGCGAAACCTCGACCACGGTGCTGCACCCGGTGACCGAGCTGGCCGCCTTGACCCGCGACCGCGACTGCCTGCTCATAGTGGACGGCATAACCTCGGTGGGCGTGGCCGACATGCCCATGGACGCCAGCGGCATAGACGTGCTCGTTACCGGTTCGCAGAAGGCCATGATGTTGCCGCCGGGGCTTGCCCTGGTGGCCCTGAGCGAGAAGGCCTGGCGCGCGAACGAGAACGCCGACCTGCCGCGCTATTACTTTGACCTGGCGCGCGAACGCGACGCGCTGGCCAAGGATACTTCGGCTTACACACCGGCCGTGTCGCTGGTCACGGGACTGGCGGCGGTGTTCGAACTGGTGGAGGCTACCGGCGGCTGGCCGCAGGTGTACCGCAGGCACGACATCCTGGCGCGGGCCACGCGCGCGGGCGTGCTGGCCATGGGCCTGGACTTGCTGGCGCCCGACGCTCCCAGCCCGGCGGCCACCGGCGTGCGCCTGCCCGAGACGGTGGACGGCGGCGCGCTCACGAAGTACCTGCGCGATACCATGGGCGTGACCGTGGCCGGCGGACAGGGCCACCTCAAGGGCCGCATCGTGCGCCTGGCCCACATAGGCTACGCCGATACCTTTGACGTGGTGGTGGCGCTGTCGGCGCTGGAAATGGCGCTGGCGGGGCTGGGCCACGAGGTCGAATTCGGGCGCGGCACGGCCGCTGCCCAGAAACTGCTCATGGAGATGTACGCTTAGCATGGCCGAGGTTTGCAAGGTTGTTGTTTCGGACAAGCTGGCGCCCGAGGGCCTGGCCATACTCGAGGCTTCGCCGGGGCTGTCGGTGGACTACCAACCCGGCCTGTCGCCCGAAGATCTCGCCGTTGTTGTAGCCGACGCCCAAGGGTTGGTCATACGCAGCGGCACTCGCGTCACGGCCGAGCTGCTGGATGCTGCAACAGAGCTGAAGGTCGTGGGCCGCGCGGGTATCGGGGTGGACAACGTAGACGTCGCCGAGGCTACGCGCCGTGGCGTGGTCGTCATGAACACGCCCGGGGGCAACAACGTCACCACCGCCGAGCACACCGTGTCGCTGATGATGGCACTGGCGCGCCACATACCGCAGGCCAACGCCACGCTCAGGCAGGGCGACTGGCGACGCAGCGACTTTGTGGGTACCGAGCTCTGCGGTAAGACCCTGGGCGTGGTGGGGCTTGGAAACATAGGCGCCATCGTCAGCGATCGCGCGCGCGGCCTGAAGATGAAGATATTGGCCTACGATCCTTTTCTCACCGAGGAGGGCGCTACCCGGCTGGGCGTGGAGCTGGCGACGCTCGCAGAAGTGTACGCGCGGGCTGATTTTCTGACCGTGCATACCCCGCTCACCGACGACACCCGCGGCATGGTGGGCGACGATGCCTTCGCCGCCATGCGCGACGGCGTACGCATAGTAAACTGCGCCAGGGGTGGCATAGTCGACGAAGAAGCGCTGCTGCGGGCGCTCGAGTCGGGCAAGGTAGCTGGCGCGGCCCTGGACGTGTTCGCCGAAGAACCGCCCACAGATTTTCGCCTCGTGGAGCACCCGGCGGTGGTGGCCACACCCCACCTTGGAGCAAGCACCGGAGAGGCCCAGCTCAACGTGGCCCTGGCCGTGGCCGAGCAGGTGCGCGACTACCTGGTCGACGGGGTGGTGGTCAATGCCATCAACCTGCCGTCGGTTTCGGTCGAAATGGCGGAGCGCATCGCGCCGTATCTTTTGCTGGCCGAGCGCATGGGCCGCCTGCACGGCCAGCTGGCCGAGGGTGATGCCCCCACCGAGGTCACGGTGGAATACCACGGCGAGGCGGCCGACCTCGAAGACACCCGCCCGGTGAGCGCGGCCGTGCTCAAGGGCCTGCTCTCGAGCTTTTTCGCCGCGCCGGTAAATGCTGTCAACGCCGAGTCCATAGCCAGCGAACGCGGAGTGCGCCTGGTCGAGGTGCGCGAGCGTGCGAGCTCGGCCTTCGCGAGTTCGCTCACCGTGCGCTTGAGTGGCCCGACCGGCGGGCACGTCATTTCGGGCGCCGTGTTCGGCCGCGCGACGGTGCGCCTGGTGCGGCTCGACGATTTTTACTTCGAGGCCATCCCCGAGGGCAACATACTAATACTCAACAACAAGGATGTGCCGGGCGTGGTGGGACGCGTGGGCGCGTTGCTGGGCGAGGCCAACATCAACATTTCGGGCGTGGTGCTGGGCAGCGTTGACGGTGAGGCCGTGTCGTTCTTTCACGTGGACGACCCCCTTGACGCCGCTCAGCTCGAGAGCCTGCGGGCCCTGCCCGAGATAACCGGCGCGCGCATGGTCTGCCTGTAGGCCCGCGAGTGCGGATCCAAGAACAGTGAATATCAATACCAACAGCGTGGCCGTGGTTGGCCTGCAGTGGGGCGACGAGGGTAAGGGCAAGATCGTTGACCTGCTGGCCGAGGCCGCCGACGTGGTGGTTCGCTTCCAGGGCGGCAACAACGCCGGCCACACCCTGGTGGTTGATGGTGAGCAGACCGTGCTGCACCTGGTGCCGTCGGGTGCCCTGCACGCCGACACCACCTGTGTCATAGGCGGCGGCGTGGTGGTGGACCCCGGCGTGCTCGCCTCCGAGCTCGCGAGCCTTCGCGCCCGCGGCTACCTGGTCGAGCCGGGCAGCCTCATGCTGAGCCAGGAAGCGCACCTGATATTGCCCTACCACAAGGCCATCGACCAGGCCCGCGAGCGCAAGCGCGGCAAGGGTAAGATAGGCACCACCGGCCGCGGCATAGGCCCGGCCTACGAGGACAAGGTCGCGCGCATCGGAATAAGGGCCGGCGACCTGCTCGACCGCGACGGCTTCGTGTCGCGTCTTAGAGAAAACCTGGCTGAGAAGAACGCCTATCTCGAGGCCATGCTTGGCGAAGGTGCACTGGATTTTGACTCGGTGCTGGCCGAACTCGACGAGAGTACTGCCGGCTTGCTGGAACTGGTGGCCGACACTTCCAGCTGGCTCGACGAGGCCACGAGGTCGGGCAGCAAGGTGCTGTTCGAGGGCGCCCAGGCGCTCATGCTCGACGTTGACCACGGCACCTATCCCTTCGTGACGTCTTCTAATACCGGTACCGGGGCCATCGCCACCGGCGCGGGCATAGCACCGTCACTGGTGGGCCGCGTGCTGGGCATCACCAAGGCCTACACCACCAGGGTGGGGTCGGGGCCGTTTCCCACCGAGCTCGACAACGAGGTGGGAGAGCGCATGCGCGAGACCGGCGGCGAGTTCGGTGCCACCACGGGCAGGCCCCGCAGGTGCGGTTGGCTTGACGCCGTGCTGCTGGCCAAGGCGGTACGCATCAACGGCGTCGACGGTCTCACGGTGACCAAGCTCGACGTGCTCACCGGTATCGAAACGCTCAACATCTGCACCGGCTACCGCGACCCGGCCGGCGAGCCCTGCGACGTGCCTTCGACGGTGGCGGCCCTCGAACTGGTAGAGCCCGTGTACGAGCAGATGCAGGGCTGGGACGAAGACCTAGGCGCTGCTCAAAGCCTCGACGATCTACCGCGCACGGCGCGGGCCTACCTGGCCAGGATCGAAGAGCTTACGGGCGTGCCCGTGGACGTGGTCTCGCTGGGCCAGGACCGATTGCGCACCCTGGTTCTCGAGCACCCCTTCGGCGTCTGACGGCCGATCAACGGGCAGCAGCGACGCCGCCCTTGCGTGGGTCAGACGCAGCCAGCAATGTTCCGTCGTCGCGCCGCACGACCATCTGTACGGCCGCCGCGCGTTTACCCACCACCAGCTTGTGACCGCGCCGGCGCAGGCTGTCGGCCAGGTGTTGCCCGGCGCCCTGTTCGAGCATGAGAAGGTCCGGCATCCACTGGTGGTGCAGGCGCGGGGCGCTTATGGCGTCGAGCGGACCCTTGGCGAACTCGGTTGCGTTGAGCAGAGCCTGCAGCGTGCCGCTGATGATGAGCGGACCACCCGAAGCGCCCACCGCCATTCGTGCCTTGCCGTCGGCCACCAGCAGGGTGGGCGACATGCTCGACAGCGGACGCTTGCCGCCGGCCACCGAGTTGGCCTCGCTGCCGACCAGGCCGTAGACGTTGGCGCGGCCGGGCCTGAGGCTGAAGTCGTCCATGGTGTTGTTGAGTGGGTAGCCGCGGCCGGGGACTCCCAGCATGGCGCCGAAGCCGGTGTTGACGCTGCTCGTGCAGGCCGCAGCGTTGCCCTGGGAGTCGATGACCGACACGTGCGAGGTGCCGGCATCGTCGCTGGTCACCGAGCCCCCCCAGGTCCGGGCGGGGACGGGCGCTACCGCGCTCAGCCGTGAGCGCACCCAGTCGGCGTGCCTGGGTGACAGCAGCCTTGCCAAGGGAACATCAAAGTAAGCGGGGTCGCCGTACCAGCGGGCGCGGTCGGCGAAGGCCGCGCGCATGGCTTCGGCCAGCAGGTGGCTGTAACTGGCGCTGTTGTGTTCGAGCTGGGCCAGGCGGTAGGGGGCAAGCACCGCCAGCACCTGGCCAATAAGTCCACCGCCGCTGCTGGGCGGGGGCATCCCCAGCACGGTCTGCCCACGCCAGGCGAACGCGACCGGCTCGCGTTCGATCACCCGGTAGTCGCGCAGGTCTTCTTCGCTCATGATGCCGCCGTGCGCGCGCAGGGCTGCGAGCAGGTCACGGGCGATGGGGCCGCTGTAGAACGGCGAGGGGCCTTCATCGGCCAGCACGCGCAGTGTGCGCGCCAGCTTGGGCCGCCTCAGCGTCTCACCCTCGGCGAAGGGGCTGCCGTCGTCATGGAGAAACTCGGAGGCCAGGCTGGGGTTGGCCGCCAGTTCGTCGCGGTGGCGGGCGAGGGAGTCGGACAGGTGAGCTTCGAGCTTGAAGCCCTGCTCGGCAAGCCGTATGGCGGGGGCGGCCACCTCGGCCATGGAGAGGCTGCCGTAGTGTTGCAGAGCCCAGGCCATGCCAGCCGCTTCACCCGGTACGGCAACCGCCAGTCCGCCACGGCGGCTGGCGTCGTCGGCCAGGCCTTCGGACATAAAAGTGTCACGCCGGGCCGCTGACGGCGCGGTCTCGCGAAAATCGAGGGCGCGGGCGCCCCGCCCATCGGCCAACCAAAGGAGCATGAAGCCGCCACCGCCCAGTCCCGCAGACGAGGGGTTGACCACGCCGGTGGCGAGCGTCGCGGCAACGGCGGCATCGATGGCGTTGCCGCCAAGGGCGAGTATTTCGAGCCCCGCTTCGGAGGCAAGGCGGTGCTCGGCGGCCACCGCACCCATCCGGCCGGACAACAGCTGGCCTGATAGCTGCCCGCCATCGGCCCCCAAGGCAGCTTCGACCAGGGGCCCAGCTGCGGCTGTCACAAGGACGAACAAGACGGCCGCCGCCGACGTCAAGTAAATGTTCGCGGTGCGCTTCACGCTTGGGGTTGTAGAAGCGAGGGCGAGCGTATGCAAGAATCCCTCGTCTGCCGGGATGGGGGGCGCAGCGAGAGCCGATATGAGCAAGGCCGAAGAAAAGACAGCGAGCAGCGAGCTTCCGCCGCCCGGCGAGAAGCAGTTCTACCTGCAGGCCTTCCGCGGCAGGGCCATCCTTTTCCACCTGGCCGATCCGGGCCCACAAAAAGCCGTGCAGGCGGTGGTTGACCAGCTGGTCGCCAATCGCAGCATGGTGGTCGTGGTGTCGGATGCGGCTCGGTCGGCGGTCGGCCCGGGCAGTCGCGACCTCGCCGAGGGTAGCCCGGTGCTGGCGCGGCTGGCTGCGCGGCTGGTAGAGAGCCGGCTGGTCAGGGTGAAGCGGCCCCGGACCGCTGCCGTGAAATCCCTGGCCTTCTCGCTGCAACTGGCCTCGCGGCTGGGTATAGGCAAGGTGGTGCTTGTCGACGGCAGGGGCGGGCTGGCTGTGACCGGGCAGGGGGCTGGCGGCTCCTTCGTCAGCGCGGCAGGTCTCAAGCGCCTGCTGGCGGGCGACCGGGATACAGGTGGCTGGAGTCACGCCGAACTCGGCTTGATGCTGGCTGCGTTGGGCGACGGTGTGGAGGCCATCAACCTGACTTCGGCCGAGGGCTGCGCTGCCGAGCTGTTCAGCTACCGGGGCAGCGGTACCCTGCTCAGCGCTCATACCTACTGCAGGCTCGGGCGCCTGGGCGTGGACGACTACACCGACGGTTTGCGCCTGCTCGCCAAGGGCGAGCGCGAGGGTTACCTGCTTGCTCGCAGTGAGCAGCAGCGCTACGAGCTGCTGCAGAGCGCTTACGGGGCCTGGTTCGAGCACCACCGCCTGGCCGGGGTGGCCGCGCTCAGGACCGCGCCTTATCGTCGCAGCCGCCTGGCCGAGATCTCGGGTTTGTACACCATAAGTCGGTTCAAGGGCGGAGGGGTGGGTGCTCGCCTGCTCGCCCACCTGCTCGGCAGGGCGCGCGAGTTGAAGCTGCGCGCCGTCTTTGCCTGCACCGCGGATCGGGCCGCCGGCGAGTTCTTTGAGCGGCAGGGTTTCGTCGAGGTCGAGCGCGGGCGGGTGCCGGCTTCGAAGTGGAAGGGGCGCAAGGGTGATTTGCCTCGCGTGTACTGGAGGGACCTTTAAGGTCGGGAGGTGAACCGTGGCTATGTACTTGAGGACTTTCGGTGGCGTGCTGGTGGCGCTGGGCCTGGTGGCCAGCGTTTCGTGCTGGAGCGGCCTGCTCGGCGATGAGCCTTACTACAAGGCCCTGCGGGCGCTGGAGAAGTACCCGGGCAACGTTCTCTACACCACCGAGCTGCGCATGGCCGAGCCCAGGCACATGCTGTTGGGCGCGGGAACAGCGATGGGACTGCCCATGGGGCTCGTTTTTGGCAGCCTGTGTCTCGGCCTGGCTGAACTGTTGGCCGGCCGCGGCCGCGCGGCGTAAAAGGCTCGTGGCGGGATTTTTCCCTTGACGTACGCGCAAGTGACGAATTTCTAACGCTTTGTTGTTGGCACGCGAACAACACGCGCGTTGCGTCATGGAAAGTATCGAAAAAATCTCCCCCGACAGTTGAAATCAGTTGCCCGGATAGGCACCTTGGATGGAGCGGCATTTCCGGATGGCGTGTCGTTCTGCTTTGGATTTCCGATTATCGGGCTTCCAGGCAGAGAGGCAGGCTGGTCGGCAAGGCCAAGGGCGCGGCGGGTCATATTGATCTGTCGGGCCTTCTTCGGTGGTTCTCCCCAGGGGGCACTGGCCGGGGGGAGTCATGAGAAGGTACTGGTAGTCGGAAACTAGAAAACGGGGTGTAGGGATTTAATCCCTTTTAAGGAGGACATAGGAATGAGAAAATTCATAACAATAATAACGGTCGGGGTATTCCTGGCTGCAACGGGTAGCGTCGCGCTGGCGGACGGACCTGACGTGAGCATCGGGGCTTCGGCTTCGTACGTGTTTGACGTCAACGATCCGGACTCAGGTGGCAACGGCTTCCTGTACGCCAACCAGTCTGACAGCGGTAACGAGTCGTTTAACATCGACCTCGTGCAGCTCGGCGTGGCAGGCGGTAACGGCGACGTGAGCTACGGCGCCAAGCTCAACATGGGTGATCTTTCCAGCTCGTCGGATGACGGCGTGGAAGTGATGACCGCGAATGTAACCTACGACGCTGGCAGCGCATCAGTAACGGCTGGTCGTATCGATACGCCCATAGGTTACGAAGTGCTTGAGCCCTGGGGCAACGCGCATGCCAGCCGTTCGATTGCATGGGGCCTGCAGCCCATCAACCACGACGGTGTGACCGTGAGCAGCAGCACGTCCGGATTGGACATCATGCTGGGCGTGGTCAATGGCGTTGGGCCGGGCAACGACAGCGACGACGAGAAGGGCCTGATCGGCTCGGTCGGCGGTGCTGCCGGTAACGTTGATTTCAGCCTCTCGGGACTCTTTTCCGAGGAAAGCGACGTTGTCGATGTGACCATCCTGAACCTGATCCTGTCCAGCGAGCTGGCGGGCATGGATGTCGCGTTGGAAGCCAACCTGACGGAAATGGATCCCGATTCCGGCACCGACGTGGAAGTGAACAGCGTAGCTCTTTATGCTGGCACCGACCTGGGCAACACCAGCCTTGATGCGCGCCTTGAGTTCGTAGACGCGGACTGTGGCATTGGTTGTGACGATGAGCTCTGGGGCCTTACTGTAACTGCTGGCTGGGAGCTGGCCGACGGCGTTGGTTTCCGTCTTGAGTACAGGCACGATTCCTCGGATAGCGATATCTACGCTGATGGAGCTGGCTCGGAAGATAGTGTTGACGTCATCCAGGCGCAGTTGGTGCTGACCAACTAGAACGAAGTATTGAGAGGCGGTGGGTCGCATGACGGCCCACCGCCCAGGCTTCACAGGGGCCCCCGGACACCACCGGGGGCCCTTTTTTTATGGCTGCAGCCAGCAGCCTGCAGCCTGCCAAGGCCCGGGGGGCAGTGTTGCACCGTGTTGCGTGCTGTTGCGCGCTACTGAGACAGCAGCTTCGACTACTTTTCAAGCAGTATGGTGCTTGTCTCGCCGGCGGATCCTGGCGACGGCGTTTCCGGGCCCCTCACGTTCACCGCCAGCACCACGTGACCCTCTGCTTCGGCCGCCCGGGGGATGTCCAGTGGCGCCCTGGGGTCGTCTACCAGTAGTTCCAGAAGCTCACCGTTAGCCATGAGCGCGAGAGCCGCCTTGGCGCGGGCCCAGTTGAGCGGGCAGGCTACCCCCCGGAGGTCCAGGCGGCGAGCCGGTTCGCGCATTGCATTCTTGTCTATTTCGCTCATGTCATCTCAGCTGCCGGCCAGCAGTGCCCGGCCGCGTTGCACCAGATAACCGGGTGCTTTGGCGGCTACAAACTGCGATTGGAAGAGGACTAGACACAGCCTGTGCATTTTTTACCCCGATCGGGGGGGTTTTACCCTTGCCAATAGGACCCAAAACCATGTACAAACGTTAGGATTATGGCGGCGGAAGCTGACCGCCTGCCTTAGACTGGTTGAGGCGGCAGGTAATGGCCGAGCTGGGCTGTAACAGAGGAGAAAAATTCAGATGACGATCAAGCACGGTGGTTTCTTAAGTGTAGCAATGGCTGGAATCCTGGCGCTCGCCCTGGTTGGTGACGCGCAGGCCTCCTACAACAAGTTTGAGCAGAAATGCCGCTCGACCCTGGCAAAGAACGGCAGCAAGCTCGCCGCGACCGTGGCCAAGACCCTCGGCGGTTGCCACAAGAACCGCGTCAAGGGAAAGATCGCCCCTGCGGTCGACTGCAACGACATCTCGGAAGCCGATATCAAGGGTAAGGTTGCCAAGACCGAGTCCAAGCTGCGCGACGCGATTGGTGGCGCCAAGGATAAGTGTCCGCAGGCCGTGGTAGGAACACCCGGCGACCTCCACTTCTTCTCCTGCCCGGCTCCCTGCGACGTCACGGTTCCCGCGATCGCTACATTCGCTGACGTGGCCGAGTGCCAGATCTGCCTGATCGAGACCTCGGTGCAGGCCATGAGCACTTCGGGCCAGGGCGCTCCCGGTGTCCCCTTGGGCAAGGACGAGGCCAAGTGCCACGGCACCATCGGCAAGACCCAGGGTAAGCACCTCGCGACCATTCTCAAGGAAAGGACCAAGTGCCAGTCAGGTGCGGAAAAGGGCGGCGCTGAAGATAACAGCAGCTGCATAGCCGCTGACCCCAAGGGTAAGATCGCCGGCGCTCGCAGCAAGGGCGAGTCCGGTTTTGACAAGAGTTGTACGGCGGCAGACCTCAGCACGGTGGGCTCTTGTGCCACCGACCTTGCCGGCTTGAAGACCTGCGTGTTCGACGACTCGGACACCCGCGGCAGCGACCTTTTCGATGGGCTCACCGGGCTCGGTAGCCTGGTCGTGTGTGGCGACGGGGCCACGGGAGCCGGCGAAGATTGCGATGACGGAAACTCTGACAACACCGACGCCTGTCTCAACGACTGCACGGACGCGTCCTGCGGCGATGGCTATGTCCAGGATGGCGTAGACCAGTGCGACGACGGTGGCGTCGTTCCCGGCGACTGCTGCGACGCGAGCTGCCAGCTGGAGATAGGCAGCGGATGCCAGCACCCCGAGTGCCCGAATTCCGGATCAGCCACCCTGTGGGCCGGCACCGGCGGCGCGTGTGCCAGTGACCTCGATTGCCCGGCCGGCACCTGCAACCTGACCATCGGCCGTTGCCAGACCACAACCGAGCTTGACTCGGGTGCCAGTGGGATAGGTCACGACGCCGACGTTAACGATTTTGCGACCGGGCTTGGAACCTTACTTTGCGAGGGCCCTCCGGGCGTGGGCGGTTGCGGTGAATGCTCCTTGGAGGGTGTCGATCCGTCGGCAGGTAACTGCCGCTGCGAGAATGACCTGCGGGTTATTTGCGACGAGCCCTTTGCGGTCGACAACGACGACTGCGGTGGCGACACCTGCCAGTGCTTTCTCGGCGCGCCTTTTCCGCTGGCATCTGGCGGCATAGCGGTCTGCGTGGTAAGTCGACTCTCCCAGGATCTCATCGGCACTGCCAACGTCGACACGGGTGAATTCGAGACAGCGGCCGCCCTGCGCACGCAGGTGTTCCTGGGCCTCGATCTCTTCAACCCCTGTCCCACCTGTGACGGTGATGCCGTGTACGACGACGGCGTCAGGGGCGGCATCTGCAGCTTCGGCCGCAACATGGGTGAGTCCTGTGACTCGACGGCCCTCAACCATACCTTCCCCAACGTGAGGCGCAGGTGCAGCGTTACGTCTGGTCCCTGCGAGGTGAACTCCGACTGTCCCAACGCTCCATCGGAGAATTGCGAGGCTTACACGCCGGCGTCTGTGGGCGGCGAGTACAGCCTCGACTGTATGCCGGCGGTGGGCAAGAACGTTTCGGGGCAGGGCCTGCCCATTGACCTGAGCCTGACCTCGGGTACGCGGACGCTTACCGCCACCAAGACCTGCCCGTTCCCCTTCGGGGCGTATAACTGCCACTGCCTGCAATGCAGCGCCGACACCACCGTGCCTTGCAGCAACGACGCTGAATGTGCCGCCGTGGGAGCGGGTATCTGCACCGTCACTGGCGCGGGCGTGATGAACGGTCCCGATCCATGCATTTCGTTCAGCACGGTCTGCACGGCGACAACTGGCAACGAGGCCGAGTGTCCGGGTGTTGTGGAGAGTACCTGCGACGGCTTTGTGCGGGCCAGTGGCGAGGGCTACCTCAGCTGCACTGTTAACGCTGATTGCCAGTTTGGTGCGTTGAGCGCGGGCAACTGCACGCTGGACAAGACGCGTGAGTGCTTCCTGCCCACCATACAGGCCGACGGTGTTGCCAACCCAGGCAACCCCCAGGCTGCCTCGGTGTTCTGCATCGCCCCGGTTTCGAGCGCGGGCGTCAACTCGGCCGTGGGCCTGCCGGGTGCGGGCCGGGTGGTACAGGAACTCACGACGACCCTTTACTGCGCCAACAATCCGGCGGTAGAGTACACGCCGGGTGATCCGACCAGCTGCCAGTAGCGACAGGCCTTGTCGGGCAGTTGTGCCCGACATTAACAGCCCCGTCCCGGTTAACGCCGGGGCGGGGTTTTTTGTGCCGGCAGCCGGGCTGCGGCCCACTGGTCTACCACAGCGCGTTTTACGGCGCTTGACCGACCGGTGGCAAGCGGCCTAGGCTATGCCCGGAATGCCTGGGGGAGTGAAAGGGGGCGTGGCTGTTTGGCCGGGCTGGAGCCTGGGAGTGCTACCGGCACTGTTGCTGTTTCTGGGTGCGTCGCCCGCGTTTGCGAGTGAAGTCGCGGGCGAGGGACGGCAGTGGCTGCAACGCTCACAGCGTGCTCGTTTTCCGGCAGCGGACATGAGGGCCTCGTTCGAGATGCTGGTCGTGCTTTCCGACGGCAGCCGCTTGTCGCGTCGGGGCACGGCCTACCGTCGCAACGGCGAGGGGGCACTGGCCGACAGGCTCTACGTCTTTCGCGAGCCCTCGTCGCTCAACGGGTTGGCCCTGCTCAGCCGAGACAGGCAAGGCAAAGCTGCTGACCAGTGGCTGTACCTGCCGGCTTACGGGAGGGCGCGGCGCGTGGCCATGCACACGGCCGGCGACGCTTTTGTAGGGTCTGATTTTTTCTACTCCGACCTCGCCCGCGTGAGGGTAGAGGACGGCACCCACCGTCTGCAGGGAGACCGGCCATGTGCCGCTGACGGTTCGTTGGCGGGCAAGTCTGCCTGCGTGGCGGTAGCCACTACCGACCTGCCGGGCGGCTACCCCTGGGGGAGCGTGGTCAACTTCATAGACAAGCGCAACGCCTTGCCGCGCCGTGTGGAGTACTACGACAGGGACGGCGACCTGGCCAGGGTGATGACCATCGACCGCGTGAGCACTGTCCACGGTTTTGCCACGCCCCTGTCGATCACGATGAAGACCGTCGCTTCGGCTGGCTACTCCACCCTCACCCTGGACGGGATCAGCTATGATCAGGGCCTGGAGGCCGATACTTTTTCGGTCGAAGCGCTCGAACGCGGTGCCCATGTACAGGCAGCCGCGAAGGCCTCCACGGACGCTTCTTCGGCGCCCTGAGCCCAGCTGGCCGCCTTTGGGCGGTGTAATATATCGCTGCGAACTACTAAGTGGCCGCTCGAGGTCTGCTGATTCCTCTCTGTCATTGACTGCCGGCCGTCATCGGCGTTAGCCTTCCACTTGTTCCGCAGGGGATGCGGCAAGAGGGGTTTTTAAGATGGATTCGGAAACTAAAGCAGAAATAAAAACACGGATTTCCAAGATCCTTTACGACAAGGGCTGGACCGAGATGGAGTTGTCGCGTCGAACCGGCCTGGCCCAGAGCTACATCAACAGGGTCAAAAACTCGCGCATCGTGCCCACGGTGAGGACCGCCATGCGTATCTGCAAGGCACTGGACGTGAGCGTAGAGGACGCCTTCGTGTACGACGAAAAGGGACTGTTGCTGCTCTCGAGCAGTCACCCGGAAATAGCGCGCTTCGAACGCAGGGGCTGACAAGGGGCGGCGTCCTGGCGGGTGGCGGCTTGCAGGCTGACACCCCAGCGAGTAACCTCACGCTCCCCCCTGTATGCAGGGCGTCGCGTCGGTCGCGGCAAGGGATTTCCCCGCGTGATCAGGCCGCTGGATATAGGAACCTTACGGGTTAAAACCAACCTCGTTCTCTCGCCCATGTCGGGCGTGACCGACTGTGCCTTTCGCAGCCTCGTACGTCATTGCAGTGGTGGGGCACTCGGCCTGGTGGTGAGCGAGTTTGTCGCCGCCGAGGGTATCACCCGCGACAACCAACGCACGCTCTCCATGCTCAGGATCGAGGACCGCGAGCGACCGGTGTCCATACAGATTTTTGGTTCGGAACCCACGCGCATGGCCGACGCCGCGCGCGTGGTCGAACAGGCGGGTGCCGATATAGTTGATATCAACTGCGGATGTCCCGCACCCAAGGTCGTGCGCAGGGGGGGCGGGGCCGAGCTCATGCGCCAGACCGAGCGCCTGGAGTCGGTGGTCCGGCAGGTGCGCGAGGCCGTGAGCGTGCCGGTGACAGTCAAGATACGCGCTGGCTGGGACCAGGACTCGGTCAACGCGGTAGAGGTGGCGCGCCTGGTCGAACAGGCCGGCGCGAGCGCACTGGCGGTGCATGGTCGCACCCGCGTGCAGCTCTACAACGGCAGCGCCGACTGGGAGCTCGTGGAGCGCGTGGCCGCCGCGGTGGACATACCCGTGCTCGGCAGCGGCGACGTGGTGGAGGCCGGCACCGCAGTCGAGAGGCTGGCGGCACCCGGGGTGTCGGGGCTTTTGATAGGCCGGGCGGCACTCGATAACCCGTGGATATTCAGGCAGGTGGGCGATCTGGCGGCCGGTCGCCTGCCGTTTGCGCCCGGGCCTGCCGACAAAGTCGCCGCGCTGAAGTTGTTCAGGGACCTGTTGCGTGAAACCCTTCCCGACCAGGCCTTCATGGGCCGTTACCGGGGCATGGCCTGCCGGGCGGTCAAGGGATTGCCCGAGGCGGCCGCAGCGCGAAGGCGCATGGGCAGCGCCGCGAGCGTGGATGAAGTAACCCAGTTGCTGGGCGAGTTCCTGGCAGGGGCGGGCGACCGGACCGAGGCGCAGCAGGAGCCAGTGGTAGAACCGGCGATGGGGGCAGGCTGATAAAATGGCGGACAGGTTCCAGGTATTCGTAGGCAAGGAGGACTTTCGCTTCAACGCGGCCCACTTCTCGGTCTACTCGGGCTTCAGGGAGCGGCTGCACGGCCACAACTACCGAGTAAGCGTGCTACTGGAAGGCGAGATAGGGCCGGACGGTTACGTGGTGGATTTCGGTGACATAAAGAAGGCCACCCGCTTGCTCTGCTCGCGACTGAACGAGCGTTTCATCGTGCCCACGCTCAACGACCGAATAGAGGTGAGCTGCGCTGACGGGCAGATGGAGCTGTTGTGTCTCGACGACGGCGGGCGCTACAGCATGCCCGAAGTCGACTGCGCCATGCTCCCCATAGCCCACTCGTCGGCAGAAGAACTCGCGTTGTGGTTCTGCGATCGCCTGGCCGAGGAGTTGGCCCTGCCCGCGGACCGCACACTGCTCAGCCTGGAAGTGACCGTTGCCGAGGCACCCGGTCAGGAGGCGCGCTGTTGCAGGCAGCTGGCCGGAAAGGCCCGGACGTGAGTATAAGATCGTCGCTACAGGCGGGTGCGTTGATAGTGCTGTTGGCCGCCGTGGGGGCGGGGTGCAGGTCGGCACTGCCTGAGCAGGGCAGCGCCGACGAGCAGCTTTACAGCCTTCGCTGCGGTGGTTGTCACCCGCCCTACGAGCCGGGGATCATGAAACCGGCGATGTGGGGCATCATGGTGGCGCGCATGGAGAGCGAGCTTAAGCGCCGGGGGCTGCCGCGTCTCGCCGACGAAGAGCGCGAGAAGATCATCGCCTACCTGTCGAGACACGCGGCCGACTGAGCACCGAAAGGTGTCAGCCGGTGGGTCAGGAAAGCGCCGCGCGGCGTATCCTTGATATTTCGTCACGCTCGCGTGGTAGCGCGGCAGTGAGGTTGTCGCTGCCGTCGGCCGTGACCAGCACGTCGTCTTCCAGGCGTATGCCGATTCCCCTGAAACGCTCGGGTGCCTCGCTGTCTGTGCGCACGTAGATGCCCGGCTCCACGGTGAGCACCATGCCCGCGGCCAGTGGCCGGGGGCCTTCGTCGTCGCGGTAGCTGCCCACGTCGTGCACGTCCATGCCCAGCCAGTGGCTGGTGCGGTGCATGTAGTAGGGCTGGTAGGCGCCCGACTCCAGCGAAGCGTTCGTGTCGCTGCCTTCGAGCAAGCCTAGGTCGTGCATTCCCTGCACGAGTACACCGAGAGCTGCCTGGTGCACGCTGTCGCAGCTCGATCCTGGTTTCACCTGCGCTAGAGCGCTGCGCTGGGCCGTGAGCACGAGGTCGTACAACTCCGCCTGCGCGTTGCTCCAGTCGGCGCTCATGGGAAAGGTCGACGTGATATCGGCCGCGTAGCCGCCGTACTCGCCGCCCGCGTCGAGCAACACGAGGTCACCCTGCCCAGGTGTCCCCCGGTTGGAGGTGTAGTGCAGCACGGTAGCGTTATTGCCTGCCGCGGCGATGGTGCCGTAGGCCGGGCCCGAACAGCCACCCCGACGAAATCGGTATTCCACGCTGGCCTCTATATCAGATTCGCTGTGGCCGGGCCGTAGGTCTTCGAGCACAGCGATGTGGGCCTGCACGGCTATGGCGCAGGAACGCCGCATGAGCTCGGCTTCCTCGTCGGACTTGAAAAGCCTCATTTCTGACATCAGCTCCGAACTATCGTGCAGCACCAGCGGGGCCAAGCCGCTGCGGGGACGCCCGGCGTTGACTCGCTTCACGAGCTCGAGCATCGCGCTGTCGCTGCCGGCGCTGCGCCCGAAACCGTAGTAAAGCGTTCGCGCGCCGCTCAGGGCCTGCTCGAGTTTTTCTTCGCCTTGTTCCAGGGCCCACGCGTTGTCCGCGCCGTAGGTTTCGCGCGCGCCTTCAAGACCGGCCCTGCGCCCGGTCCATGTCTCGCTCTGCGGGTCGCGTTCGCGTACGAACATCGAGAAACCCTTCGATTCGCAGTCCCCGGCCACCAGCATCAGCGAACAGGGCTCTTCGAAGCCGCTCAGGTAGCGCGTGTCGCTGTCGGGCCGGTAGCGATAGTGCACGTCGTTGGAGTAGCGTGCTTCCTCGACGGGGGGCAGAAACAGCACCGCGTCGTTGAGTCGGGCGAGCAGGGTTTCGCGGCGCCGGCGGTACGAGTCGGGAGATGGGCCGTTGTGGGTCATCGCCACGAAGGTAGCACGAAAACTTGCATCGTGCCCACCCTACCCGATAATCGCTGCATGGCGACCGACGAACGATTGTGGGCTATCGAAAGACTGGCGGGTGGACTGGGCGAGCTGGTGACCGTGATCGGTCCGGAGGCCGCGCCGGTGGTCGAGAGGGTGAAAGCCCGGCTCATAGAGGCGATGGCGGCGCGCGACGACGGCCGCAGTCCCGAGGCGCTGACCGCGCTGGCGGCGGCCATGGCCGACCTCGTAGAGTTGGGCGACCGTCTCGACCCGGCCGAGGGGGCCATGATGCGCATGCTGGTGTCGGCTTTTATCGAGGGACTGGGAGCCGGGGACCGCGAGCAGGTGGAGGCCGGCCTTCAGCGCATACAGGAAAAAACCGGCACGCCCCACGAGCCGCAGGGCTGAAGCCACGGCTCGGTCGAGATGGCCCCTCCCAGCGATAACCGCGACGCATCCATGTCGGGCCTGGTTACCCTGACCACGGATTTCGGCAGTGTCGACGGCTACGCAGGGGCTGTAAAGGGAGTACTGCTGGCCGCGTGTAGAGAGCTGCGCGTAATTGATATCACCCACGACCTGCCCATGGGCGATGTGCTGGCCGGCGCGCTGGCGCTGGAAGCGGCGATAAATTGGTTTCCGCCGGCAACGGTCCACCTGGCCGTGGTAGACCCCGGTGTCGGTTCTGACCGCAACGCACTGCTGCTTCAGGACGAGCACGGGAGTTTTGCCCTGGGACCAGACAACGGGTTGCTCTCGTTGGCTTTCGGAGAGCCGGTGGCCTGCTGGAAACTCGACGTCGGGCGAGTTTCCTCGCGACCGGTATCGCCGGTGTTCCACGGTCGCGATCTGTTTGCCCCGGCCGCGGCCGCGCTGGTTGCGGGGGCTGACGCCGGCGACCTGGGTGACCCGGTGGGCGACTTCGAGCGCCTGCAACTGCCTGTGCCGAAGTCTGTTGGCGGACAGCTCGAGGGCGAGGTTATCCACGTCGATCGTTTCGGCAACATGGTGACCAACATCGCTGCCTCACTCGCAACCGGGCTGCCGGGGACGGGCGAGTTGAAGACCGCGGCCGGTGGGCTGGTCATCGATGGCTTCAGTCGCTGCTACGCCGACGTGGGCGAGGGCGAGCTGCTGGCCCTCGAGGGCAGCGGCGGCCGACTCGAGCTGGCGCTGCGCGCAGGGTCAGCCGCCGAGCTACCGGCTATGAGCGGCGTCGGCATGCCCCTGCGCGTGTACCGCAGCGAGTAGACGCAGCGAGTTCGGTCAGTTGATCACCGGTAGCGCCGGGGAGAGTAGCTGCACGCCTGGCCGCAAAGCAGCGGCCGGTTCCACCAGCTCGGCCAGCCGCCCGAGCAAGGGCGGCAGCTTCACGGTGGATACAACCGATCCACGCAGGCGCGAAAGCCTTTCGCCCAGTTTTTCCCTGCGCGGGTAGTAAACCAGCTCAACAGAATCAATGTCTTCTATGGTAGCCGCGGTGGCGGCGGCGGCTACCGCCTGCTCAAAGCCGCCGATCTCGTCTACCAGTCCCCGCTCGAGCGCCTGTTGCCCGCTCCACACGCGTCCGCCGCCCACGCTGTCCACGTCGTTTATGCTCAGCGACCGGCCCCGGGCCACCCGCCGAAGGAAGAGCTGGTAGGTGCGCTCCATCTGCGTGCGTACCAGCGATAGCTCGGCCCTGTCAAAACCCTTGCTGATGTCCATCAGGCCCGCGTAGCGGCCCCTGGTGAGCGTTTCGCTGCCTATGCCAAGCCTGCCCAGCAGGCCCGCCACGTTGGGCTTGAACAGCACCACTCCTATCGATCCGGTGATGGACATTCCCTGGGCCAGCACGCGGTCGGCGCCAGAGGCCATGTAGTACCCGCCCGAGCCCGCGATGTTGCCGAGCGAAGCCACCACGGGCGTCGTTCGAGATGCGGCTCGCACCAGTCTCCAGACCTGGTCCGACGCCTGTGCCGAACCGCCGGGGCTGTCCACGCGCAACACGATGGCTTTTACGCCGTCGGCCAGGGCCTCGTCAAAAGCCCGCGCCAGGGTGTCGGCTCCAACCGACGCGCCGGTCGCTCCACCGGCCCTGCTCTCCCCGTTCACGATGTTACCCGCGGCGTGGATGACGGCCACCCGTTCGCCGCCGCCCAGTCCGAGCGATGATGCACTCACGCGCCTGTAGTCTTCTTCGTAGACCAGGGGAGGGGAAGGGCCGTCGGCTGGGTTTTCGCGCAACTGGTCCATGTGGCGCACGCCGTCGGCGAGGCCCGAATCCATGAAGGCTTCTGGCGACGCCGGGCACGCGTCCACCACGGCGGGCAACTCGCCGGGCTCGAGCCCGCGCGACAAAGCGATGGACACGCCGAACTGCCCATAGAGATCGTCGAGCAGAAAGTCAGCGGCTTCACGGTGGGCCGCCGACATGCCCCTGCGGCCTATCATGTCACCCATCGATTTGTATTCGCGGATCTGCTCGACCTCCATGTCGATGTCGATCTTTTCCCAGACGCCTCCCAGGAAGACGAAGTGCGCTGCCATGCCGTTGAGCATGGCCGAGGATCCTGGGGGCAGGTACAACTCGTCTGCCGCCGAAGCGATGAAGTACTCCCTGTTGCTGCCGAACGACCCGCTGTCGAGCAGCGACACGACTTTCTTACCGGCGTCCTGCAGGCCGGCCAGCGACGTACGGATTTCCTGGGCCTGCGCCCAGCCCAGTTGGGTGTCCTGCACGCGCAGCAGCACCCCGTCGATGCGCTCGTCGTGGCGGGCCTTGCGCAGGGTGGCGAGCAGGTCGAGAAAAGCCGGCCGGTCGTCGAGCAGCCGGTCAAGGGCGTCACGTCCGGGCGGGAGCTCGGCGTAGGTGCCCTCGAGGTCGATCACGAGATAGCTGCCCCTGGGTACGTCCGGCTCCGAGTCGCGGAGAAGGACGAAAACAGCCAGTGCCAGCAATCCAAGCACGATCCATCGTTTCTTGATGCGCATGTTTACTCCGCCGGGAATCTTCGCCGCGAATCACTCCTGGGCCTGCTGTCTCCCGGCCGGACCACGGCAGGCCCTTCCTTGTATCACAGCTGGCCGGCAGTGACGCGTTTGCGGACCGGGCCTGCAAGCCGGGATCGTGGTGGCGGGCTGCTGCCGACGGGGTGATCTGCTAGTCTCGCGGGGTGTCACGGGATCTTATAAGCGTTGAACTGGGCTCGGTGTCGGGTTACGAGGCCTGGCGGGCCGAATTACTGGCTGCCACCCTGGCGGCCGACCTGGGCTGCGCCTGGCTGTTGACCTGGACCCGCAGTGAGCAGGGCGTGAGCCTGGGGCGCTTCCACCGGCGTGCCGAGGGTGCCGAGTCCATTGAGCGACGCTTGACGGGCGGACGAAATGTGCCCGCGGGGCCAGCCGTACAGGAATTTGCCTTCGTGCTGCCATCGGTGGACTGGCTCGACGAGGGCGCTGGTGGCCTTGGGCCGGGGCAGGTACTCAACCGGGCGCTCAGGCCCCTGCTCGCTTGTCTCAGGGCAGAGTTATCGAGCCGCTCCGGGCTTGAGCCGTTCTACCCGGGGCGCGATCTTGTCACCGTCGACTCCAGGCCTGTGGCCCACGCAGCGTATTCTGTTTTTGCTGACGGGGTCTGCGTCGTCGAACAGATGTTGTTTACGGCCGAGGCGCCGGGCGTGGTTGACTCGTTGCTCGAGCTGCTGGATCCCGCTGGAATAACCGGCCAGGCGCTGGGTGGACTCGACGCGGGCTGCAGCCTTGCCCAACTCGGTGTTGATCAGCAGATCGACTGGGCCCGGCTGATGGCGCTGGAGTCTGCCAGCGTTTTTGCCTGCAAGCTGTCGCCGGGCTCGCTTCCCGGGCAAGGGCTCACGGCCGATGCTTCGGCCTGGGACTGCTTCCAACGCGAGCGGGGCAGTCTTGCTGCGGGGCGGCTGCTGGCTGCCGGCCCGTCCATGCTGGGCATGCTCGAGTGCAGCGGGGTCGGCCCGGGCACGGAGGGCGATGTCTCGCTGTCGGGCATAGAGATATGCGGAGACCTGCTGGCACCGTTTCACTTGATCGACCAGGTTGAGCAAGCCCTCGAGGGTTGCCCGCCTGTTGTTTCCGAGATCGCGAGCAGGATAGAGCAGCTGACATCCTCGACGGGCGGATTTATCCTGGGCTGTGACAACAGCGGGGAACAAGCGCTCGCCGCCCTGCTGGCGCGCTGCGCGTGAGGCGGCCGACGCTGGCGATTGCGCCCGTGCCCGTGGCGTGGCATTGACGGCTGCATGGCGGACTGTCTTTTCTGTTCGATTGGCGCTGGTGAGGTCCCGGCCGAGAAGGTTTACGAGGACGACCAGCTGTTTGCGATCCGCGACATAAATCCGGTCGCGCCGCTGCACCTGTTGCTCATTCCCCGCAAGCACATCGCTACCATACTCGACTTCGAGGACGCCGATAGTGCACTGGTGGCTGGTATCTATCGCCTGGCGGCTCGCCTTGCCGCTGAAAACGACCTCAGTGACGACGGCTACCGCGTGGTCGCCAACTGCAAGAGCGACGGCGGGCAGACAGTTTACCACGTACACTTTCACCTGCTGGGCGGACGCGCGATGGCGTGGCCGCCGGGCTGAGCAGGAGTACGCAGGGCAAGGGCATGCTGGGCGCTGTTATTTTTGATTTCGACGGGGTGATTGCCGACGACGAGGGACTGCACCTGGCTGGCTTCAGGCACGCCCTGTTGTCGCTGGGCATGGAAATCAGCGACGAGGATTATTACCAACGCTACGTGGGCTACGACGACCGCGACGGCTTCACCGTGATCTTCCGTGATAGGGGAGTGAGCCTGGACGAAGAAGCCCTGCTCAGATTGATGGCCGATAAGGCCGCCGAGTTTGAGCGCCTGGCGGCGGGCGGCGCTCGCCTCTTTGATGGTGTCGAAGAGCTTATCTCTGCCCTGGCCGAAGCGGGCGTGCCCCTGGCCATCGGCTCGGGAGCGCTTGGTAACGAAATACGGATGGTGCTGGCGCAGTCCGGGTTGGCCAGTCGCTTTGAGGTCATCGTGTCAGCCGAGGACGTATCGGCGGGCAAGCCCGACCCGGAGACCTACGACAGGGCCCGGCGCTTGTTGCAGCAGGGGGCTGGTCGCGAGGCCGGCGCTGGCATAGCGGCCGAGAATTGCGTGGTCATAGAAGACACGACGGCCGGCCTGGTCTCGGCCCGCTCAGCCGGTATGCATACGCTGGCGGTGACCAACACCTTTGCGGCCGCGAGCCTGGACGCCGACCTGGTGGTCGACAGCCTGGCCGACGTCAGCGTTGAGACCCTGCGTGGCTTGCTGGACAGGGCGGGAGACAAGAGGCGTGGGTAAAAACAGCAACGGCGAAATCCTGGAACAGATAGCCATTTCACACGAGATCTTTGTTGAGCTCATGGACCGCCGTCTGCCCGAGCTCGAGGCGGAAGACCTCGAGCGTTACTTCGCGGCGCTGAGTCGTTTCCTGGGAATGCTCGAGGACGATGAAAAAGAACTGCGGCAGGCGGCCCGCGAAATGGCGGCGGAGGCCATGACCCTGCTGCTCGACGAGCTGGCACGATGAAGCCGGCGGCCGGCATCCAGCCGGACTCGCATGTCGTGGCCTTGCAGGCGGTGGCGTTTTATTCGGCGTAGCGGGATCCGTTGTTCTCGGCGTCAGGGAACGTTTCAGAACTCGCGCTTCAAGGGCAGCGTTACGCGGTAGACATTGCGCCCCCTTACGACCGAGACCAGTACCGCGTTGCTGTTGCGCAGCGCCGCTAGCCGGCGGCGAAACGCGTCACGGTCGGCCACCTCGCGGCCGCCGAGCGAGCTTATTCCGTCGCCTGGCCTGATGCCGATTTCGGCCGCCGGACTGTTTTCTCTCACCGCCGAAACAGCAAGCGGTCCTTCCTTGCGCTCCACCAGCTTCAGCCCGAGTCCCTGCCACGCCAGCCGGTCTATACGCTCGGCTGGGTATACTGCTACCTGCAGTTTCAGCGAGCGCAGCACCCCGTCGTTCAACACGCCCACCTCGAGGGTCTCGCCGGCCGGCCAACTGGGCCTGGTACTGGGCCATGTTGTGTACTTTGTCGCCGTCTATAGCGCCTATGATGTCGCCCGCAGCCACGCCGGCTTCGGCTGCCGGGCTGTCCTTTTCTACGCCCCGGACGAGTACTCCGCCGTCGCTGTCTACGCCCAGATGAAAGGCGATTTCTCCGGTAAGACCCTGCACCTTGAGCCCCAGCCACGCCGGTTGAACCGAGCCGTAGTTGAGGATCTGCTCGACCACGATACGGACTTTCGCGCTGGGAATGGCAAAGCCTATTCCCTCGCCGTCGCGGTGTATGGCCGTGTTGATGCCCAGCAAGCGTCCTTCAACGTCCACCAGTGGCCCACCCGAGTTGCCGGGGTTGATCGAAGCGTCGGTTTGCAGCAGGCCGTGGTACACGAGCCTGCCGGCGTTGATCGTTCGCCCGGCAGCGCTGATGACCCCGGTCGTCACGCTGTGCGACAGTCCGAAGGGGTTGCCTATGGCTACGACCGTTTCGCCGATCATCACCGAGTCGTCCGATGGCAGCGGGACAAAGGGAAGGGGGGTGTCGCTGTCGATGTGAAGCACGGCGAGGTCGGAATCCGAGTCGGCTCCCTGCAGGCTGGCATCGAACTCTCTGCCGTCAGACATCAGTACGCGTATCGATGTGGCTCGCAGGATGACGTGCTCGTTGGTGACGATGGTGCCGTCGGCGTCAACGAGCAGGCCCGACCCCAGTGAGCTTCGTTTCTGCCGTCGTGAGCGAGGTTGCATCTCGCCGAAGAAGTCGGAGAAGAAATCATCGACAAACGGGTCGCCAAAAAACGGCGAGCGACGTCCCAGCGGCGCGTCCACTATGGTCTCGGTGTAGATATTGACCACCGCTGGGCTGACCTTCTCTATGGCCTCCACCACCGGTGTGCGCCTGACGCTGCGGTCCGGCGAAGCCTTGCCCGCGTCGGTCACGGCGGGTGCGAAGGCGGGCAGGACCACTGCGGCTGCGAGTGCGAGCGGGAGCAATCGCAGCGTGAGCGCGACAGGCGGCTGGTATGTCGGGCTGATCAATCGCACGGTTCGAAGTCTATCCGCCGTTTCGTCACGTCGGTGGAAACCACCCGCACGCGGGCGCGGTCCCCTGGCCTGGCGGTCCATTTGCCATCGCGACTCATCAATTCCATTCGATCCTCATCGTGGTCCACGTAGTAGTCCAGCCGAGACAAGGGTACCAGCCCTTCAACGCCACTGTCATCCAGGCGCACGTAGTAGCCGTGCGGCGCCACGCCGCTGATGGTGCCGTCGTAACGCCTGCCTATGCGGGTGCTCAGGTAGATGGCCCACGCGGCGCGGGTCACGCTGCGTTCGAGCGCCTCTGCTCGGCGCTCGAGACGTGAGCAGTCCCCTGACATCGACTCGATCGCTGCCTTTCCCGGTCTCGAATCGGCGCGCCCGCCCATCCGGGCCACCAGCGCACGGTGCACCAGCAGGTCGGGGTAGCGCCGTATGGGTGAGGTGAAGTGCGCGTAGCAGGGGCTGGCCAGGCCGAAGTGCTGATCTTTATACGCGGTGTAACGCGCACGCATCATCGATCTCAATATCATCAGGCTCACCTGGCCCGAGCCCGGCAGCTGGGCGGCCTTCTCGAGCAGGGCCTGCAGGTCGGCCGGCTTGATGTTTTCGGGGGCAGTGTCCAGCCGCAGCCCCAAGGCGGGCAGGCGCGAGGCAAGCGATATCATAGCCGCCTGGTCGGGGCGCTCGTGCACGCGGTAAGGAAAAGCCGGTCCTTCTCGGTCGAGTTTGTCGGCGACCGTTTCGTTGGCAGCCAGCATGAAGTCCTCGATGAGAAGGTGTGCGGCCAGCCGCGGCCGGTTGACGATAACGTCGGGGTCGCCGTTGTCGTTGACCTGTACCTGGCTTTCGGGGAGGTCCAGCTCCAGTGACCCGCGTTTGCGTCGGGCCGTCCTCATGGCGACAGCGCAGCGCTGCATCTGTCCGAGCATCTCGGCGGTCGCGCTGTCGATGTCCTCCGGCTGCCCGTCGAGGCAGTCCTGCACCGACTGGTAGGTGAGTCTCGCCTTACTGCGTATGATACTGCGCGCAAAGGTGGCATCGGTGACTTCGCCGCTGTTGCTTATGGTCATCTCGACCGAGACGGTCAGCCGGTCGCGGTCCGGGCGCAGACTGGCAAGGTTGGTGGAGATTCGTTCCGGTAGCATGGGCACGGCATAGCCCGGAAAATAAACGCTCGTGCCCCTGTCAAAGGCTTCGGCGTCGAGCTTGCTGCCGTCCTTGACGTACCAGGACACGTCGGCGATGGCCACGCAGAGCAGCCAGCCCTTACCCTTGCGCGACAGGCAGATAGCGTCGTCAAAATCCCTGGCGTCGGCTCCGTCTATGGTTACGAAGTGACTGTCCCTGAGGTCGAGTCGTTCCTCGGCGTCCCTGTCGCCGGGTTCACGAAAACGCTCGGCCTCGGCCAGCACCTCGTCGCTGAACTCAACCGGCAGCGAAGCCTCGGCGCAGGCGATGGCGATCTCCCTGTCCAGTGGGCCACGGCTTTCTACCTCGCCATCGATGCGGACCTCTATGTTGTCGTGCCGGCCCGGGTAGCGGCTTATGGTGGCCTTGAGCAGGCAGCCGGGCTGCGCGGGGGGGCTGTCGTGGGCAAGCCGGACCTCGTAGTCAATGGCGTGGTCGTTGGGAATGAACACTCTGCGGTTGCGCGTCGACATCTCCCCGGTGATGACCTTGCGGCCTCGCTCAAGCACGCTGTGTATGGCCGCGTTCGCAGGCCTCCGGGTACTCCTGGTCAGCGGTTCGGCCAGCACCAGGTCGCCGTCCATGGCGGGCCTCAGCGCGTTTGCCGACACGCGCAACGCGTCCTGCGAATCGTCCAGCGGGATGATGAGGGCATCGCGACTACGGCGTCTTACCCTGCCGGCCACCAGCCCGAGTTTTCGGGTGAGGCCCACGCGGGACTTTCGGCGAAGCAGTTCACCGCGCTTGGCCAGCGAGGCCAGTGCCTCTTCGAACTCGGCCGGCTCAAGCTCGGTGCTCGCCTGGAGCTCGGCCACCGGGGTGTAACGCTTGCGCGATTTACGCAGTCGCGCGAGGACGACTGCTTCGTTGTCGGGTTTATTTTTCTTTCTCACGTCGATGGGATCTCAGTGGACGAACACGCAGGCGGCGACCAGGACCTTCCAACGCTTGGCTGTAGCCCCCCTGGCCGATTGCAAGACATTGCGGGTGCGTACGATCTGATCGCTCGGTGTCCAGTACGCCTTCTTTCGTCGTAGCTGGTGTCTGGGGCGAAATCTACGTTGAGTATCTTGGCAAGCGTCCGGGCCGCGAGATACTCGGTGTAATCACCGGCCTGCGCGTCGGTTTCGCCAAAGGAATGGTGTTCGCCCAGGTAGCCGTACATCGAACGGTCGCGGGGTACGGCCACACTCACCGAGGCCGTTAGTTTTTCTTTGTGCCGCCCCACGCCACGGGTCAGGAAGGCCCTGGTCGCGACTTCACCCACTGGTTCAGATAAACACGGGTGCGTCGAACTCGCCGAATACCTCTCGCATGGCGTCGGACACTTCGCCCAGGGTGGCATAAGTTTTAACCGCGTCGACGATCACCGGCATGAGGTTGCCGTCTCCCCTCGCGGTCTCGGTCACCAACGCCAGCGCGGCCCGCACGGCGTCGTTGTCGCGCCTCGCCTTGAGGTCAGCTAGCTTTTTGAGTTGTTTCGTTTCTACCGACGCGTCTATTTTGAGCAGGTCTACGGGCGCTTCTTCGTCGGCCTGGAAGCGGTTTACTCCCACCAGGACATTGTCGCCGCTCTCCTGTGCCAGCTGGTACGCGTAGGCGGCCTGCTGGATTTCCTGTTGCTGGAAGCCACGCTCGATGGCAGCCACCGCTCCGCCGAGCTTGTCGATCTGCTCGATGTACTGCTCGGCCCGCTGCTCTATTTCGTCGGTCAACTGCTCGACGAACCAGGAACCGCCCATGGGGTCTATCGAGTCGGCCACGCCTGACTCGTGGGCTATGATCTGCTGGGTGCGCAGCGCTGCCGTTACCGCGGCCTCGGTGGGCAAGGCCATGGCCTCGTCGTAGGAGTTGGTGTGCAGCGACTGTGTACCGCCGCAGACGGCGGCCAGCGCCTGTACGGCCGTCCTCACGATGTTGTTGATGGGTTGTTGGGCGGTGAGCGATGAGCCCGCGGTCTGGCTGTGAAAGCGCAGCATCATGGAGCGCTCGCGGGTGGCGCCGAAGCGTTCCTTCATGATCTTCGCCCACAGGCGACGCGCAGCGCGGTACTTGGCGATCTCTTCAAAAAAGTTGTTGTGCACGTTGAAGAAGAACGACAAGCGACCGGCAAAATCATCGACATTGAGGCCCACGTCGATCGCGGCCTGCACGTAGGCGATACCGTCGGCCAGCGTGAAGGCTACTTCCTGCACTGCCGTCGAACCGGCTTCGCGGATGTGGTAGCCGCTGATCGAGATCGTGTTCCAGCGCGGGACCTTCTCGGTACAGAAAGCAAAGATGTCAGTGATCACGCGCATGGAAGCCGTGGGTGGGTAGACGTAGGTGCCGCGCGCGATGTACTCCTTGAGCACGTCGTTCTGTACGGTTCCACCCACCTTGTCCCAGGGCACGCCCTGCTTGTCGGCCACCGCCAGGTAAAGCGCCAGCAGTATCGAAGCAGTCGCGTTGATGGTCATCGAGGTGGTGACTTCGTCGAGCGGTATGTCACGGAAAAGGATTTCCATGTCTTCGAGCGAATCGATCGCGACGCCTACCTTGCCGACCTCGCCGGCCGATAGTGCGTGGTCCGAGTCGTGGCCCATCTGCGTGGGCAGGTCGAATGCCACACTCAGGCCGTTGGTGCCCTTGTCGAGAAGGTAGCGGTAGCGGTTGTTGCTCTCTTCGGCCGAGGCAAAGCCGGCGTACTGGCGCATGGTCCACAAGCGGCCGCGGTACATGGTGGGCTGGGCCCCGCGCGTGAAGGGAAACTGGCCGGGAAGTCCCAGCTTGTCGGGGTAGTCGCTATCGGCCGGGCCGTACACCCGCTCTATTGGGATGTTGGAGGTGGTAGTAAAGTTTTCCCGGCGCTCGGAGTTCTTTTTGAGTGCCTTGGACAGGGTGGCGTTTTCCCAGTCTTCGAGTTGTTCGTGAAAGTTGCTCATGATTTCGGGTCTCCGTCGATCAGTCGGGCTGGCCTGATTATCCGAGCATGGCCAGGAGCACGCCGGCTGCCACGGCCGAGCCGATCACGCCGGCCACGTTGGGGGCCATGGCGTGCATGATGAGAAAGTTTGTCGGGTCTTCTTTCTGCGCGGTCGTGAGGGCCACGCGCGCGGCCATGGGTACGGCCGACACCCCGGCAGCACCGATGATGGGGTTGATAGGGTCCTTCGAAAAACGATTCATGATCTTGGCAAACACCACCCCGGTGGCGGTGGCAATGCAGAAGGCCACCAGCCCCAAACCAAAGATCTGCAACGATTCAACACGTAGAAAACGCTCGGCCGTGGCGCCGGCGCCCACGCAGATGCCCAGGATTATGGTGATCGAGTCTATGAAAGCGTTGCGCGCCGTGTTGGCCAGGCGGTCGGTGACCCCGCTCTCCTTGAGCAGGTTGCCGAAGAACAGCATTCCCAGCAGTACTGTCGCCTTGGGTGCGATCAACGTGCAGACGATAAAGCCCACTATGGGAAACAGTATCTTCTGAGCGCGCGACACCTCGCGCGGATCCTTCATGCGTATCAGCCGTTCTTCGCGGGTTGTGAGCAGGCGCACGATAGGGGGCTGTATTATAGGTACCAGGGCCATGTAGCCGTAAGCCGCCACGGCAACGGCCGGCAATAATTCCGGGGCCAGCTGGGCGGTTATGAAAATCGTGGTGGGCCCGTCGGCGCCGCCGATGATGCCTATGGCACCGGCTTCCTGGGGGGTGAAATTAAGCGCCAGCGCACCCCAGTAAGTAAAGAAAATGCCCGCCTGCGCAGCCGCGCCCAGCAGTATAAGCCGGGGCTGCGATAGCATGGCCGAAAAATCCGTCATCGCTCCCAGGCCGAGGAAGATCAGCGCGGGGAAGATCTCATGTTTGACGCCGAAGTAGAGGTAGTGGATGACCCCGTGCTCATCAAAGGGAGACGCCCCTGCCTCGGGGATGTTGCCCATGATCATGCCGAAGCCTATGGGCACCAGCAGCAGGGGCTCGTAATTTTTGGTTATGGCCAGGCCTATGAGCAGCAGCCCGACGCCTATCATCAGCAGGGAGCCGGGGTTCTGGGGGAAAAGCGCGAATCCGGTTTGCGAGAGAAAGTGAGCCAGGGAATCCATCATGGCGGGTGTCCGTCAGCCGACCTCGACCAGCAACTGGCCACTGTTGACTTCGCTGCCTTGTGATATGTGCACGGCCTTGACCGTACCGGCTGCCGGGGTAGCGATGTCGTTTTCCATTTTCATTGCTTCGAGCTTGAGCACTATCTGCCCGGCAGCAACAGTGTCGCCGGCTTTCACCAGCACGGCGGTCACTACCCCGGGAATGGGAGCCGTGACCGAGCCGCTGCCACCGGCCGCGGGCGCAGGCCTTGCCGGTGCCGGGGGAGCCGCGGCCGGCGTGGCTGCCAGCGGTGAAGCGGCGGCAGGGGGCGCCACCGCCGGCCCGACCGACTCTACCTCGAAGGATTGCCCGTCCACTCTTACCGTAGCCCCGCCACCAGCGTGGTCGGTTACCGTTACCTCGTATTCGTTGCCGCCACTGCGGACCTTGTAAACAGCCATTCTATCTCCCTCGGGTTCCGGCCAGTTGGTTTGCACGAGCCAACGCGGCCCACCTGCTGCTGTTGGCGGCCGGCCGCACACTGACACGGCGCCGCTGGTGCAGCCCCCAGGCTGCCAGTGCCACGGAGGTCAGATCGTCTTTTTCCTGCCCTTCGGCTTTGCCCATCGCCGCGGAAGCCGAAACGCCGTCTTCGCTGGCAAGGCTGGCTGTCGGAGCAGGCACGGCCGTTTTGCCTTCGATCCGGGCCAGTACCTTGTCCATGATGCCGATGACGATTATCAACAACAGCAGTGCCAGGAACACCATGCTTATGCCGAGCACGGCCATGCTCGGCCCCGATACTGCCCCGGCGTCCATGCTCACAGCGGGATATTGCCGTGCTTGCGCGCCGGCGTAGTCGCTTTCTTGTTGGCCAGCATGGCCAGCCCCTGGGCTATGCGTACCCTTAAGTCCGTGGGGGAAATTATTTCGTCTATGTAGCCCAGTTCAGCGGCCCTGAAGGGGGTGGCTATCTTGTTGCCGTAGTCTTCGACCAGCTCCTTGCGGCGCTCTTCGGGCTTGTCGGCTTCCTTGATCTCCTTGCGGAAGATTATGTTGACCGCACCGTCGGCTCCCATCACCGCGATCTGAGCGGTGGGGAAGGCGAGGTTGAGGTCAGCGCCAACGTGCTTGGCCCCCATGACGGCGTAGGCGCCACCGTAAGCCTTGCGGGTTATGACCGTGATCTTGGGTACGGTGGCCTCGGCGTACGCGTAAACGATCTTGGCCCCGTGGCGGATGATGCCACCCCACTCCTGGGTTGTTCCCGGTAGGTAGCCCGGCACGTCTTCGAAGGTGATCACCGGCAGGTTGAAGCAGTCGCAGAACCTGACGAAGCGCGAGATCTTATTCGACGCGTCTATGTCGAGGCAGCCCGCGAGGTGCATGGGCTGGTTGGCCACTATACCCACCGGCCGTCCGCCTATACGCGCAAAACCGGTGATGGCGTTCAGGGCAAAATGGGCGTGGGCTTCCATGAAGCTGCCGCCGTCGACCACTGCCTGCACCAGCGTGTGCATGTCGTAGGGCTTGTTCGGGTTCTCGGGAATAAGGTCTTCGAGCTCGGGCGTGAGCCGGTCCTGGGGGTCGCCAGTGTCGGCCAGCGGTGGGTCATCGACGTTATTTGACGGCAGGAAGGACAGCAGTCGCCTGAGGTCGGCTATGCAGGCCTGGTCGTCGGGCGACACGAAGTGGGCCACGCCGCTGCGGCTGTTGTGGGCCATGGCTCCACCGAGATCTTCCTGGCTGACCTCTTCGCGGGTGACCGACTTGATTACCTCCGGGCCGGTGATGAACATGTAACTGGTCTTGTCGACCATCATTATGAAGTCGGTCAGTGCCGGCGAGTACGAGGCGCCGCCTGCGCAGGGGCCCATGACCAGCGATATCTGCGGCACGACACCCGAGGCCATAGTGTTTCGGTAGAAGATGTCCGAGTAGCCACCGAGGCTCTCCACTCCCTCCTGGATACGCGCGCCGCCCGAATCGTTGATGCCAACTATGGGTGCGCCTGCGGTGGTGGCCATCTCCATGATCTTGCAGATCTTCTCGGCCACGGTGTGGCTGAGGCTGCCGCCGAGCACGGTGAAGTCCTGGGAGTAGCAGAACACGGTGCGGCCCTCGACCGTGCCGAAGCCGGTAATCACGCCGTCACCGGGCACCTTGTTGTCGCCCATGCCGAACTCGTCGCAGCGATGGGTTCGCAGCCGGTCGAGCTCAACGAAGCTGCCCACGTCGAACAGCAGTTCGATGCGCTCCCTGGCGGTAAGCTGCCCCTTGTCGTGACGTTTCTTTATACGCTGTTCGCCACCGCCCGCTTCGGCAGCAGCATTACGGCGCTCAAGCTCGTTTAACACCCGGTCCAGTGCCATCCTGTTCTCCGCTCCCCTGGTTCTTCGCGTAAACGCTTCGCGTAAATGCTTCGGCGTCGTAGGCTCGGTACGGCCCCATGGGGGTGTCCGGAGCCCCGAAAAACAAGATTGATACTGCTTCGGCGGGCAAAATTCAAGGTCGGGTGTACGGCCCCCCCCCGGGGCCGCCAGGAAGGCCGGGGGGGAGTGTAGCCCGATCGCCCACACGCAGCCCGTGTCTGCTGCAGAAACCGGCCACGACCTCGAGCACATAGCGGGCCGGAGCCCCCGACGCGATGCTGCGTTCTGAGTAGGGGCGGGTGTCAGGGGCTATTGAAACCAGCTTGCCGCTGGAGTCAAAAAAGATGATATCGAGGGACAGCGGGGTATTTTTCATCCAGAAACTACGTGGTTTTTCTTCGGCAAACACGAACAGCATGCCTTCGTCATCAGCCATTTCGCTGCGCCACATAAGCCCGCGCTGCAACTGCCCCGGGCTGGTCGCCACTTCTACGCGTATCGAGATGTCGCCCAGCTCGGTGTGCAGAACCACTACCGGGCTGCTGTCGTGGGTGCATCCCGCGAGGGCGAAGGACGTCAACAGCAGGATCATTGCCCATAAGGCGGGCTTAAAGCTGTACTTCAGCTGCATACTGTCCTATCTTAGACCTTCTTCTTATCGACCGCTGCACCCGAGGGGGAACGATGGCAAGCTCGATTATCTGGACATTGGTTCTTACTGGTTTCGCTGGGCTCTTTGCCTGGCAGATGTATCGGCGCTTCAAGCCCCTGCTCAAGGCTCAGCCCACGCCTTTTGCACGCGTCGACCGTATTCCTGAGCGCCTGAAGCACACGCTTGTATACGCCATCGGGCAACTCAAGTTTATCCGCGGCGAGCAGCCCGCTGGCGTCATGCACGCCATGGTCTTCTGGGGCTTTCTCATACTGGGCGGGCAGGTAGCAACCATGTTCCTGCGCGGCTGGGCGCCCGAGGCCAACCTGCCGCTTCTCGCGGTTGACCAGCTGGGTGGCCCCTACATGCTGCTGCGCGACCTCACCGAGGTCATCGTCTGCGTGACTGCACTCGGCCTGCTATCACGCTGGCTCATTACCCACCCGCAGCGCCTGTACGGTTTTAAGCCAGCCGAGGAAAAAATCGCCGGAGCTTCTCACTGGGAGGCCATGCTGATTCTCTGCTTCATAGCGGGCATAACCATGAGCGGCCTGGTTTACGACGCTGGCCGCCTGGTGTTCCTCAAGGGGCATTCCGAGATCGAGGCCGAGAGGGCCTGGCAACCTGTCGCGAACCTGCTGTCGGGCCTGCTGGCCCAGGGTGGTCCGTCGGCGGCCGAGAGCGTGAGCAACGCGGCCTGGTGGATACATAACCTGATCGTGCTCACCTTCCTCAACATGTTACCGCTCTCAAAGCACTTTCATGTCATAACGGCCATTCCCAATGTTTTCATGAGCAAGCTCGATCCGGTGGGTGCACTGTCGAAGCAGGATCTCGAGACCGCCGAGATTTACGGCACCTCGCAGATGGCTCACTTCGACTGGAAGCAGGTGCTCGACATGTACACCTGCACCGAGTGCGGCCGCTGCTCGTCGGTGTGTCCGGCCACGGCCACCAACAAGCCGCTGGCTCCGCGTCAGATGCTGCTCGACCTGCGCGATTACCTTTACGAGAAGCCCGAGTCGATACTCGACGAGAGTTACGACGAGAAGATAGTGGGCGACAACTGCATCAGCGACGAGGTCATCTGGTCGTGTACTACCTGCCGGGCCTGCGAAGATGCCTGCCCGGTGCACATAGAGTACGTGGACAAGATCGTCGATATGCGGCGTCACCTGGTGCAGGAAGAAGCACGGTTTCCCGCCGAGTTGACTCGCACCTTCAAGGGCCTGGAGACCCAGGGCAACCCCTGGGGCATAGGTGCCGACAAGAAGGCCGACTGGGCCGAGGGCCTGGGCATTCCCCACCTGGCGGACAAGCCCGACGCCGAGTACCTGTTCTACGTGGGTTGCGCGGGCTCGTTCGACGACCGTGCAAAAAAAATCACCCAGGCCGTGGCTCGCATACTCGACGCTGCGGGCGTGAGCTACGCCATACTGGGGCGCGATGAACCCTGCAACGGCGACACGGCGCGCCGCCTGGGCAACGAGTACCTGTACCAGACCATGGCCCAGGCCGCGGTCGACGTGCTGGCAGGCTTCAACGTAAAGAAGGTGATCACCAACTGTCCGCACTGCTTCAACACAATACGCAACGAGTTTCCGCAGTTCGGCGGCGATTTCGAGGTGCTGCACGCGTCCGAGCTGGTGGCCGGCCTGGTAAAGGACGGCAGCGTACGCATAAGCCGCGAGGCAGCCCAGACCATCGTCTACCACGATTCGTGCTACCTGGGCCGCTACAACGAGGTATACGACGCCCCGCGCGAGATACTCGCGGCCATACCGGGAGTGATACTGGCCGAGGCCGAGCGCAGCCGTAACGTGGGCATGTGCTGTGGTGCCGGTGGCGGCCGCATGTGGGTGGAAGAAGAACCCACGCAGCGCGTGAACACGCTCAGGGTCGAGCAGCTACTCGAAACAAAGCCGGACGTGATAGCCTCGGCCTGTCCCTACTGCATGACCATGCTCGACGATGGCATCAAGGGGAAGGGGCTCGAGGAGACCGTGCAGGCCCGCGACGTGCTTGAGATAGTGGCCGACGCCATCGAGTCATCCCCGGCCTGACCGCCGGTCATCAGCGGCCGGGGCGGCAGGCCTGGTGTCAGGCCAGGGCCTTAACCTTCTCGGTCAACTCGGGCACGGCCTCGAAGAGATCGGCCACCAGTCCGAAGTCGGCGACACTGAAGATCGGCGCATCCGCGTCCTTGTTGATGGCCACTATGACCTTCGAGTCTTTCATGCCCGCGAGGTGCTGGATGGCGCCCGAGATGCCCACGCCTATGTAGAGCGTGGGCGCGATGACCTTGCCGGTCTGGCCCACCTGCAGGTCGTTGGGCACGTAGCCCGCGTCCACCGCGGCACGGCTGGCGCCCATGGCTGCGCCCAGCGCGTCGACCAGGGGCTCGAGCACCGTGGTGAAGTTCTCTGCGGACTTCAGTCCGCGGCCACCGGCCACGACGCGCTCGGCCTCGGTCAGGACCGGGCGGTCCGACACCGTGGCGTCGAGCTTTACGAACTCTACCGCGTTGCCGGGCTTTTCTATGCTCAGCGACAGGTCCTCGCTGGCCGATGCCGCCGCGCCCTCTACGGGCTCGAAAGCAGTGGTTCGTACCGACACCACCTTGAAGTCCGACTCCAGCTTGACGGTGGCAAACACGTTGCCCGCGTACATGGGACGGACGAAGGTGCCGTCGTCGTTGACGGCGGTCACGTCGCTGGCGATCGCAGCCTCGGCGGCCGCCGCCAGGCGCGGGGCGATGTCCTTGCCCGCGGTCGTCGCGGCAAACACCACGGTGTCAGAGCCGGTGGCCTCGGCCACGGCTTTCATGGTCAGGGTCCTGATGTCGGCTGTCTCGTGCTCGAGGTCGGCGCTTTCTACGCACACGACCTTTGTTGCGCCCAGTTGCGCAGCCGCATCCTTGACGCCACCGAGATCGTTGCCCAGCAGGGCCAGTATAGTGTCACCGCCGCTCGCGGCAGCGATCTGCTGCGCGGCACCCACTGCAACGGCCGTGGCCTTGGGGATGTTTCCGCCAGCGTGCTCTCCATAAATAAGTACGTTACCCACTTGAATTCTCCTTGTCCGGGGATCCGCTTAGAGGACCTTGGCTTCGCCCTGCAGGGCGGTGATCAGTTCGTCTACGCTTTCAACCACGCGGCCTGCCGCCCGTTCCGGGGGAGGCTCGACGCTCACGATGGTGACCGACCTGCCGAGTTCAATGCCCAGCGAAGCGGCGTCTACCTCTTCCATGGGCTTCTTGCGCGCTTTCATGATTCCAGGCAGCGATGCGTAACGCGGCTCGTTCAGGCGCAGGTCGGCGGTTATCACCGCGGGCAGCGGAAACGACAGGGTCTCGAGTCCACCGTCTATTTCGCGCACGCAGGTAGCGCTGCCGCCGCCGTCGGCCAGCTCGAGCTCCGAGATAAAGGTAGCCTGCGGCCAGCCCAGTCTCTGCGCGAGCATCTGTCCGACCTCGTTGGAATCGTCGTCGATGGCCTGCTTGCCCATGATGACGAGATCGGGACTTTCTTTCTCGACGATTTTTTCGAGTATGCGCGACACGACCGTGGGGTCGGGGTTGTCGGCACTCACCAGGATGGCCCTGTCGGCGCCCATGGCCAGCCCCGTGCGCAACTGTTCCTGGCTGTCGCTGTTACCGACCGAAACGATCACGACCTCGGATTCACCCTGGGATTCCTTGATCTGCAAGGCCTGCTCAATTGCTATTTCATCAAAGGGGTTTACCACCCACTTGATACCCGCCTCTTCTATTCCCGTTCCGTCCGCGTTGACCTTGATCGTGGTCTCCGGGTCCGGGACGCGCTTGGCGGTCACCAGAATCTTCACTGTTTATCTCCTCCTGATTGCCTGCAGTTTGAGCTGGTCTATTCGGCGAAAACCGCCCAGCCCACTACGGTCAAAGCGGTCACGCAGGGCAACCGTTCCGACGATGGAATCCGGCAGAATTACCACGCAGCGCGTTAGGACACAAGCCGGCACCGGGGGAGGTCGAGTCACTGATCCCTGGCGACAGCGCGCCGGCTTGCCTCGGGCTGGTTAACTGGCAACAGTCCCGGCGCGGGCAGGCGTTGGCCGGCAGGGGAACAGAACATGGCGCGTATACTTTTACTTGGACAGGCGGCATTCGGCCGAGACGTGCTGGCGGGGTTGCTCGCGGCGGGGCACGAGATAAGCGCGGTATCTTTGCCCCCCGATAGGGAGGGAAGGGCGCTGGACCCGCTCAAGGAGGCCGCGCTGGCTGCGGGCCTGGACACCGTGCAGAGGCGGAGCTATCGCGACGCCGACGCGGCCTCGGCCCTGCGCGCCAATACGGTGGACATCGCCGTGCTCGCCTTCGTGACGCAGATAATTCCGGTGGAGCTACTCGACGCCCCGCGCCTGGCGTCGCTGTGTTTTCACCCCTCGCTTCTACCGGCCTACCGCGGGGGCTCGGCCATCAACTGGCAGATCATCCGTGGCGAAACCCGCGGTGGCCTGGCGCTGTTTCGGCCCGACGCCGGCCTTGACGCCGGGCCAGTGTATCTCGAAAAGGAACTCGTCATCGGCCCCGACGACACCGCGGGCTCATACTACTACTCGACGGTGTTCGAAACCGGTGTGGCGGCGACCCTGGAGTCGGTGGAGCTGTTGTTGGCGGGTGAAGCCGTGCCCAGGGTGCAGGACGAATCCCTGGCCAGCTACGACCCGCTGTGCCGGGACGAGCACGCGGTTGTCGATTTTGACAGGCCCCGCGACGGTCTCCACGATCTCGTCAGGGGCTGCGATCCTTCGCCCGGCGCGCACTGCCAGTGGCGCGGCGAAACACTGCGGCTCTACGGCTCGCGAAAGGTGGACGGCGAACGCGCCGCCGCCGGTACCGTGCTGGTCATCGACGATGATGGTATGACCGTGGCCTGCGCTGACGGGGCGTTGCGCTTTGCCCGCCTGGGTACCGCTAGCGTACGCAAGGCCGCGGCCGCCGAGCTGGCCGATGGCCTGGGCCTTGCGGTAGGGGCACGCCTGGAAGTGGCCTGACCTTCAGTCGCCAACCGTTGCCGCGTTGGCCGCTACCTGGTCGAGTATGGCCACGACTTCTTCGGTGGACGTGTACAACACCGTCTGCCAGCCCAACGAGCGAGCGGCCTTGAGGTTGATGCCCAGGTCGTCCACGAAGAGGATGGCCTCGTGGTCCACGGCCAGCCGCTCGCGCGTGAGTTCGTATATGCGCCGTTCGGGTTTGCGCGTGCCGACCTCGCTGGAGTCGACGATCACGTTGAACAGGCCGCCCAGCGAGGGAAGGCTCTGCCACTGCTGTCGCCACTCGGTCACGTTGTTGGTGAGCAGGGCCACCGGCATGCTCGCCGCTAACCGCCTCACGGCCTCTATCATGGGCTGCCGCACGGCCGACTCGTCTCCCAGTGGGCGGGGGTCGCCCAGCACGGCGTCGGCCTGTTCGGCGGTGACGTGACCGCCTTCTTCTTCTATGCGCCGTCTCAGTTCAGAGTTGAAGTCGCTCCAGCTCATCTCCGCGCGCTCGAGCCGTGCCCACGGGCCCTCGTTGTCACCGAATATCTGGAGTCGCAGGCGATCCCAGGTCTCCTCGTCCAGGCCCGTACGGCTGCCGAAGGCCCTGGGGCCGGCGGGGCCGCCCACGTTGATCAGTACGCCACCGAGATCGAATACCGCGGCGCGTACTCTCAGCGGGTCCAGTGTGTCGATGAGCGCTGGCATAGCCGCGGATTCTTGCCGAAAAAGTCGTCCTAAGCCAGTAGCGGCGGCCTCCACGGTCCGCTTTTCAGGCCAACAGGGCTGCGCTTCGTTCAAGCAGCCATGCGCTGCCGGCTGCGAGCGCGAACCATGAAAGCGCCGTGCGCAGCGGTAGCCGGCTGTGCCTGCTCAACAGCGCCAGCAGGGGAAGCAGCACGGCGATTACAGCGAGCTGCCCCGCTTCAACGCCCAGGTTGAAGCCCAGTAATGGCGCCAGAAAAGCACCGTTGCCTATACCTGCCTGCTTGAGCACGCCGGCAAAACCGAAGCCGTGCAGCAGCCCGAACACGAAGGTCACCAGCCAGCGGTGGCCGCCGGGCCCGCGCCAGATATTTTCGGCAGCCACGTAGACGATGCTCGCCGCGATGGCGATCTCGACCGGGACAGGCGGCAGCACAACCGCGCCCAGGGTGGCCAGCGCCAGTGTGATGCTGTGGGCGATGGTAAACGAGGTTACTATACCGGCCAGGCGGCCCAGCGTGCCACCAGGTATGAGCAGCGCGAGCAGGAACAGCAGGTGGTCGTAGCCTTCGAGTATGTGCTCGAACCCGAGCAGGGAGAATCGCCAGAAACCCGAACCTTCAGACGTGGATTCGCCACGTCCGGCAGAGCTGCTGAAGCTTGGCCCCAGCGACAGGCGGTTGTTGTGGCGGTCGAAGACCCAGCTGCGGTTTTCGCCCGATAGTGACTTGAGCGAGACCATGTTGCGGTAGTCCGGCAGCAGGTCGTCAAAGAGATGGAAGTCCACCGAGAACGAATCGCTGGGCCCCGGGCAGGAGTAGCGGAGCGTGATCTCGATGTCGGCCTGATGATCGGGGCCGATTATGTCCGACACCGAGGGGCTGCAGCGGCCGGCCGGTACTTCGACGATCAGCTGCCGTTGAAACCAGCGATCCAACAGCTTGTCGACAGCGAGTACTTCCTGCCTGCTGGGGTTCTCTGGCTTTACGGCCTGGAGGCCGGGCAGGAGGTGGGCGGCAAAACGTAAGCGGTAGTCAACGAGATCTGCTCGCGCCACCACCGTGGAGTAGCTCACAGATCCCATGTGGGCCTGGGCGTGTCCGGAGGTCGTGGCGAGCAGTGTTATCGAGGCCAGCGCGGTCGCCGCAGCAATAAGCGCGGCCGTGACGAGTCCGGGTGGTCTAGCTGGGAGCTGGCGCAGCCGCATCGGGCGATGGTAGCCGCGCCGGCAACTCACGCCAAGTCGCGCTCGCTCAGAGCGTGGTGGTCGTGGTCGAAGAGGTGGTCGAGGTGGTCGTAGTGGTCGTGGTCGAAGAGGTGCTCGTGGTGGTGCTGGTGGTGCTCACGCTGTTTATACTACAGGTGTCCGAGCAGGCGTCGCTGGCCACCGTGTTACCGTCGTCGCACTGCTCGGGCCCGCTGTCGGGACCGTGGATGCATGAGGCGTCGCTGCATAGAAACCCGTCGCCACAGGTAGCCGACAGGCAACTGTTGAGGCAGGAGTCCAGGTTGGCGTTGTTGCCGTCGTCGCAGCTTTCACCGCTGTCGGCCACGCCGTCGCCGCAGGAAGCAACGAGACAGTTGGAGCGACAGCTGTTGGGGAGCAGGTCGCTGTTGGCGTTGGCCGCGTCGCAGGTTTCGCCCGAAGCGGGGTCAGTCACTCCGTCCCCGCACCAGGGGTCGCGGCAATCTGAACGACAGGCATCCGCGTTCACGTCGGAGTTGCCGGCGCCGTTGTCACACTGTTCGAGTAGGCCGGCCTGGATGATGCCGTCGCCGCAGAACTCGGTAATACAGGTATCCGAGCAGCCGTCGCTGGCCACCGTGTTACCGTCGTCGCAGGTTTCGGGAGCGCAGATTGCGCCGCTGCCGCAGCCGCTTGGCTTGCAGGTACTGTCGCAGCCGTCGCAGTCCACTGTATTGCCGTCGTCGCAGGTCTCGTCGAGCCCGGCCTGTACCACGCCGTCGCCGCAGCTCTCGGTTATGCAGGCAACATTGCAGCCGTCGCTGGCCACGGTGTTGCCGTCGTCGCAGGTTTCGGGAGCACAGGCGGCACCGTTGCCACAGGCAGGTAGCGCGCAGTTGCGGTCGCAGCCGTCACAGCTCAGGCGATTGCCGTCGTCGCATTGCTCGTCCAGGTCGACCACTCCGTCCCCGCATTCGGGTCCACCGGGAAATACAGCCGAAGCCGCGCTGGCGAGGGCCTGCGCGAGCTGGTCGTTGATGGTGTGAAAAAGATCACTGCTGGTAAAGGTGCCGCCGGTGGGGTCGGTGAGAACCAGGCCGAAGCCCATGGCGTTGACATCACCCGAACAGGAGTCGGTTATCTCCTGCAACAGGGTCAGTGAGGGCCTGGTCATCCTGGAGTCCAGCTTGGTGTCGCCCGTGCTGGCAGTCGTTCCCGGCCAGCCGGTCACGGCGTAACAGTTGAGTCCAGCAGCGGGATCCTTGCCCAGAGCCGAAAAACATTTGCCCGTCAGGGCCAGTCCCCGTCCGAGCGATTTGCGAAGCCTCAGCGCCAGCTCCGTGCGGCAAGCTGCTTCCTCGGCTCCAAGTGTGCCGGCGGCAGGTTTGTTGATGGTCGCAGCGAGGTTGTCGCCAATGGTTTTGCCCAGGTCGGCCGCGCAGGCATCCAGGGCTTGCCACTCAGCCTCGGTGGTTCGATTTTCGCTGCTCCGCAGCGTAGCCACGGCGGCGCACAGTCCGTCAACGCTTATGGCAGCGGCAGTGACGCTGGCATTGCAGCGCTGTTCAAGTTTTCCGCGATAATCGATGGCCTTGCCGAGCTTCTTGTCCACGAGGGCGCTGCCGGTGCCAGGGCCCGAGGGGGCGGGGTCGAGAAGACAGTCTACGGTAGGTGCAAATTTGCCAGAGGCTTTGCCGCGCACGCATTTTCCGCGCGCCTTGAGCAGCAGCCTGGCCGATCGCCGGGCGGTAGTCGCAACGCGATCCCGGCAGCTGTTTTCATGGCGGCTGAGTGCAGCCGAACTGCTGGGCAGCGCAAGCGGAAGCAGGGCTGCGGTGGCCAGCGTCACGAGAGTTATTAGGGAAGCCAGCTTTGTCATGTGGGGTGGGGGCCGCGCGCACGGTCCCCACGTACTAAGGTAACTGGTGAAACAGGCCTGCGGCAACCACTTTATGTAGAGAAATAGAACTTGAAGGGACAGATACAGGCTTTTTTAGACGGCAGGGCTGCCCCGATCGGGGGGGAGCGCAGGCGTGGCTTACCGCTCAGACGGCGTGCAGATGACCGACGGGCTCTTCTACGTCCGGGCGGTTGACCGCCCGCTTGGCGTCCCGGTAGCCGGCCGCGAGCAGGCGCTCGGCTTTTTCCGGGCTGGAATGGAAGAGCAGGCGCAGCCCCGCTCCGCTGAATTCTTCGCCCGGCTCTATGACAGTTATCGGCACGCCGTGAAAAAGCCCGTCGTCGAGACTCGCGTGAATTCGCCCCACGTTGCCGATGGTCCTGAACAAGACGTCGGCCAACCGGCGCAGGTAAGCCACCCGCCCAGCCACTGGCGGCAGGTAGGGGAGGGTGCTGCTCACCGGGGCCAGCACGTAGATCTCGGTGGCTTCCAGTTCGATGGCGTAACCCAGGGGTACGTTCCACGCCAGGCCGCCGTCGACAAATTGCTGGCCCTGGAACTCCACCGGTGGAAAGAGCGGGGGGATGGAGTAGCCCGCCCGCGACAGGGTGCGAAGTTCGCGCCAATCGCGGCAGTGGCGTTTCGACCACATCTCGCCGCGGCCGGTCGAGAGGTTGAGCAGTATGAACTCCAGGTCAATGCTGCTGTCCATCAGGCCGGGAAAGTCGATGAACTCTTCTATGCCCGACGCCAGTCTTTCGATCGACGACAGCGCCAGCCCGGTAAAGGGGTTGTCGCGCAGGGTGGGGTAGAACATTCGCGGGAAGGCTTGGAATTCTTTCCAGGCCTGCACCACTCCCTGCGCTCCCACCGAGGCGTACACGCAGGAGTTAACCACGCCGATGGAGCTGGCGATGAGCACGTCGGGCTTGATGCCTTGCTCGTCGAGGTACTGCAGTGCTCCAGCCTGGTGGGCACCGAGGGCCGCGCCGCCGCCCATCACGAAGATTCGTTTGCGGTCGCCGTGGCTCACAGAAAGATGCTCGTGCGCTCGGCCAGTCCACGTCTGAGCATGGACTGGATGGAGTCCTTCACTTCATCCACCTTGTGGCTGATGGTGTCGTCTTCGTCGTTGTGGTCGCCTTCAAAGTGCATGGCTTGCCCGAACTCGATGTGGTAGCGCACCGGCAGCGGCAACATCCCCAGCGGCCCCAGCAGCGGCCAGGTCAGCGTAACGGGAAAGGCCGGCATGTTGAGCATGGCGGCCACCGATTCGAGGTTGGCGATGCCCGGGGCCTGCTCCTCGGAGCCGACCACGGCAAACGGCACTATCGGGGTGTTGGTCTCCAGTGCCAGCCGCATGAAACCGAGACCGAAGTCCTGCAGCTGGTAAGCGTCTGCGTAGACCTTGTTCATGCCGCGAACTCCCTCGGGAAACACCAGCACGCACTCGTCCCTGTTGAGCATCTCGGCGCAGGTCGATGGCGTGCCGATGGAGTGGCCCATGCGGTCCAACAGGACGTTGAGCCAGGGCAGGGTCGCCAGCCAGTACTCGCCCATGCCGCGAGCCAGCCGCGGTGGCGAAGCCTCGAGCAGCATCGCCGTGGCCACCATCATGCCGTCAAAGGCGATCTGCCCGGCGTGGTTTCCCACCAGCAGCACGCGGCCGGGCGGCAGCCTGTCCATGCCGACGGAAACGACTCTGAAATAATGGCGGTAGAGAATGGCAGCCGTCATCATCGAGGTCTTGAGTACATCGGGGTTGAATCCCCAGGGGTCGTAGCCGTATTCGTTGAGGTCAATGGGCAGCTGGTCGATCTTGTCGGACAGCTCGCGGGACAAGTCGGCGAACGGCAAGCCGGGAAGCGAGGACGAAGAAAGGGACAGCCCCGACTGTATGGCGCTGGCTGCCAGTTCGGCCACCTTGTTGAAATAGAACATCAGGCCACGCTCGCGAATACGTCTCTAAGTGAAAACAAGGGTTTGAAACCCGTGGCTTCTACGAAACTGCTGCCGTCAACCGTACACGGGTATTTTATGAAGTCCATGGCCGCGGGCGGGAAGTCGTAGACGCGGAAGCGAAAAAGCTCGCGGATGATGAGATGGGCCAACGGCTCCGGCACCGATATGCGCCGCCGTCCGATTTCGTGTATCGCAGTTTTCAAGGGCACCGCGCCCGGCCCGGCCACGTTGAACACGCCACGCAGCTGTTTTTCTATGGCCAGCGCGAGCGCCTCGCACACGTCTTCTTCGTGTATGAATTGCAGCATGGGGTTGAAGCCGGTCACTGTCGGCACAATATCCAATCCGAGGTAGCTGCCGATGGCACTGTGCACGTAGTAGCCCAGCGTGTTTACCGGCCGCAGGATCGACGTCGAGATTTCCGGGTACCTCCACAGGAAACTCGAGACCAGGCCTTCCACCTCGGCCAGGTCGCGGATGTCGGGAAAATTGCGTGCCACGTTCAGAGGGCTGTCCTCGGCCATGTACATGGGGTTTTCAGGCAACGCGCCGTAGACGTAGGCGCTCGAGAGCACGACCACCTGCTTGACCCCGTAGCGGGCGCAGGAGTTGAGCAAGCGGCGCGTCCCACCGACGTTGACCTCGTGGCGCAGCTCGTTGCTGCCGCGAAAGTGACGCACGAAGGCAAGGTGCACCACGGCGTCCGGGCGGTTTTTGCGCAGCACGTCTTCGAACTTTTTCTTGCGCAGGTCGAGCGTTTTTACGTCAACATATTCGGGTGCGCCCTCCCATGGGACGCGGTCCACGCCGGTGATCTGCCAGCCCTCTGACAGCCTCTTGGCGAGCAGCCGGCCCTGTCCGCCCGAGATCCCTGTTATGAGTAGTCTTTTCATTCGCCCTGCGTTTATTGCAAAAGAAACAGTTACTGGCAATGGGAAGCTCTGCTGTTGACTGATTTAAGTGAAAGTTCGTTCGAGGGATGCCTGGTCGGCATGCTTGTTGGCGAGGCCATGGGCGCGCGCGTTGAAGGCCTGAACCGAGAGGCTATAGCCCCGCGTTTTGGTGGGGTAGCGGGCCTGGCCAAGCTCATGCCGGGCGCCCCGGGACCCGCCGCGCTGTCGACTGCGGCCGTGGCAGCCTCGCTGGTCGTGGCTCCGGATTTTGATGGCGAGGATCTTGCCCTGAGGATGTTGACCGCCTGGGATCCGAAGCAGAGTTGGGGGCAGGGCAGCGACGCGGCCCTGCGCAGACTGCGCGATGGCGTGCACTGGAATGAAGCCGGGCATTCGGTTGGTGGCAGGGAATCATTTGGCAACGGCGCTGCGTTGAGGTCTGCGCCGGTCGGCCTGCTGCTGTCCGACGATGCCGAGACCTTGCGCTGGTTGGCCGAGGAGGCTGCCGGGCTTACCCACCAGCACTTGTTGTCCGGCGAGGGCGCCGTACTCCACGCGATGACGGTGGCGCTGGCCCTGCTGGCTTCCGGCGAGGCCTTGTCGGGGGCTGGACTGCTCGAGACCCTCGCGGGCGAGACCCGGACGAGGGAGTTCGCGTCTCGCTTGAAGGCCGCCGCTGCCATGGTCGGGCGTTCGCGCAGCGACGCGACGGTGGTTGAGACACTTGGTAACAATTCTTCGGCACTGGGGTCGGTGGTTACCGCCACCTGGTGTTTTGCAGAGCACAGCGAGAGCTACACCGACACGGTATGCCGGGCTATGTCGCTGGGAGGTTCGGTGACCTCGATAGCCGCGATGGCGGGCGCCGCCTCCGGGGCCTTCCTGGGTCTCGACGCTATACCCGCTCGTTGGCGCGACGCTGTTTCCCCCGGGGGGGTCAGCGTGGCCAAGATGGTGGAGCTGGCGCGTGGCCTGTTCGACGTCGTTGCCGGCCCGGGAGAAGCAACGACAGACTACGACCGGGCCTGAAGGCGACCAGCCGGCCCGGACGAAAGGAGCCGCAGCTCAGGAAGCCAGCTTGTTCTTCCAGCTCGACCGGTACAGCAGGTTGAGAACCTTGCGCAGGACACCGGCCAGCGCCTTGGGTGCCGGGTACCAGATGGGTTCTTTGTTCGTACCGAAGCGATCGATGACAATGGTTTGCTGACTGCAGAACTTGCGTATGCCTTCTTCGCCGTTGCGCCGGCCTATGCCCGATTCCTTGATGCCGCCCATGGGCACTTCGGGTATGAGCATGTGGATCATGTGATCGTTGATGCAGACGGCGCCGGCTTCCACGCGGCGCGCTATGTTGGTGGCCCCTTCCTTGTCGCGCGACCAGACCGAGGCTGAAAGACCAAAGCGCGAATCGTTGGCCAGGCGGATGGCCTCGGCGTCGTCTTTTACCTTCTGTATCGCGATCACCGGCCCGAAGGTTTCTTCCTGCATGATCTCCATGTCGTGGTTGACGTCGACCAGTACCGTGGGCTGGTACCAGCAGCCTTCCAGCTGGGGCCGGGCTCCGCCGGCGAGCACGGTAGCGCCGCTGGCGCGGGCTTTGTCGAGCTGGTCTTCGATGATGTCGCGCTGGGGCGGGTGTATTATTGACCCCACGTCGGCATCTTCGCCCAGTCCCTGGCGTATCTGGCCTACAACGTTGACCACCTTGTCGACGAATTCGTCGTATATGTCCTCGTGGGCGTAGACCCTCTCGATAGACATGCAGACCTGGCCGAGATTGACCATGCTGCCCCACACGCAGCCGTTGGCGGCCCGGTCAAGGTTAGCGTCGGCGCACACGATGGCCGGGTCCTTGCCGCCCAGCTCCATGGTCGTGGGCTTGAGTTGCTCGGCGCAGCGCATCTGCACCTTGCGGCCGGTCTCTACGCTGCCGGTGAACGACACCATGTCGACAAAATCGATGAGCGTATCGCCGGTGCCACCCCGCCCGGTGACGGTGGCCAGCAGGCCCTCGGGCAGCCCCGCTTCGTCGGCCAGTCGGCAGCACAGTTCGGCGCACAGCGGTGTTGCCGACGCGGGCTTTATGACCACGCCGTTACCCGCCATCAGCGCGGGGATGGCCTCGCCGATGGTCAACGTCAGCGGAAAGTTCCACGGGGTGATCATGCCGATGACGCCGCGGGGCTTGTAGGTCGAGATCGCCTTTTTTGTTTTGAGCAGGTGGGTCGAAACCTGCCGGTCGGCCAGCAGGCGGGCCGCGTTGCGACCCCAGTAGCCTATGCCATCACAGATATAGAAAAGCTCGGTGGCAAACACGTCTACCCGGGGTTTGCCGGTTTCTGAGATGACCACGTCGGCGATCTCTTCCTTGCGGGAGACGAGCAGATCGCGGTAGTCGCGCAACATCCTTGCGCGCTGGCTGAAGCTCAGTGCCGCCCAGACCGCCTGGGCCTCGCGGCAGCGCGCGACCACGGCTTCCACCTGCCCGCGGTCCATCTGCGGCAGGTTGCCGACGACCTGGCCGCTCACGGGGCTCAGGATGTCGAAGGTCGGGGGGTTCGTGTCCAGGGTATCGGTCGTGCTTGCTGTTGCAGGCTGGGCCATGTGTGGGGCCTCCTCGCGTTGGAATACCGTGAGGCTATTACCCCGCCCGGGGTGTGTCAAAAAAGCTGCCTGGCCTCTTCAGGGGAGGTCGGGGTTGGGCACCGGTGGACGCTCGGAGTAGTCGTAAAAGCCCAGCTTCGACTTGCGCCCGAGCTTGCCTTCTTCGACCAGGCGTTTGAGCAAGGGGGTCGGTGCCATGGTGGGTTCGCCGAAGGTCTCGTGCAGGTTTTCAGCCATGGCGCAGACGATGTCCAGCCCTATGTAGTCGGCCAGCGCGAGCGGGCCCATGGGATGGTTGGCTCCCAGCTGCATGGCCGCGTCTATGCCGGCGATGTCGGCCAGTCCCGCTTCCAGGCAACGGATGGCGTCGACCATGTAAGGGGTGAGCAGTCGGTTGACGATAAACCCGGTGGCGTCCTTCACCCGTACCGGTGTCTTGCCGATCTGTTCGACGAAAGCCACGACCTCGTCGAGCACCGCGGCGTCGGTGGAGTCGGTGCCTACTACCTCGACCAGCTTCATCATCGTGGCCGGGTTGAAGAAGTGCAGGCCGATGAACCTGTCTTTTCTCGACACCGCGTCCTGCATGTCGGAGATAGACAGGGTCGATGTGTTACTCGCGAGTATGGCCCCCTCCTTGAGGATGCCGTCCGCCTCGGCGAAGCGCGTTCTTTTGATTTCGAGGTCTTCGACAATGGACTCGATGAGCAGGTCGGCGTCGGCGGCCTGCGACAGGTCGTCGGTAAAGTTTATACGCGCTAACACCGCGTCGGCGTCTGCCTGCTCGAGCTTGCCCTTGTCGACCCGTCTGGCCAGCCCCTTCTCGATCCCGGCCCTGGCCGCGTCCGACGGACCCGGGGTCGCCTTGACGAGCACGACCTCTACGCCACGCGAGGCTATGGCCTCGGCTATGCCGGCACCCATCTGCCCGCCACCCAGTACTGCTACTTTTGAAATCGCCATTTTTTCCTCGCTTGCTCCGTGGGTTTCAGCCCGGGGCGCTTCAGTCGTTGATGCGGTAGACCGGGAACCATCCCGTGTTGCCCGCGTTGTAGTCCTTGAAGAGGTCGGGCACTTCGTCCCAGCCGTAAACGTGCTCGTCGGCAGGCGGCAGCCAGCCGTGCTCTTCGGCAAAGGCCACGGCCGCCACGCCCTGGCTGTAACGCGCGTAGTGCGTGTGCACGTGCTGGTGGCGGGCGATACACTCGCTGGCTCGCACCAGCTCAATCATCATGCCCTCTTTCCAGCCCGCCGTGGTCACCACGCCCTCACGCGCCAGTGCCTTGAGCGTGGCCCTGAACACCGGCGCGCCGACGAAGTCGATGAAGATGTTCACCATGTCGCCGTCGGTAATGTCGCGCACCTTGGCGAGAAAGGTCTTCTCGGCCGCGGTGTAAGCCTTGGTGTAGTCCTCGTCCTTGCGAAAACGTGACTTGTCAAAATACAGGTCCTTGAACTCGCGGCGGTCAACCGGGCGAATGCCCTGGGCCTCTATCATGGCCAGGCGGTCGTCGGTGGAAGCCACCTGGGTGACATCACAGCCGGCGTGTTTTGCCAGCCCGAGCTCGCCCATGGTGACGCCGCCACCCCAGCCCCACACCCGCGGCCTGGGCAGGTCGGTTTCGTTGAGGAGCAAGCGCAGGGTGCCGTAGGCCAGCTCCCAGTTGGACCACGCCGTTATGTAGCGCAGCGAGAACGCGGCCCACTGCTCCAACGAGTACTTCGTGTTGCTGGGCAGGGGGATGAGCTGCGACTGGCCAAAGCGGCTTTGCTTCGCGAGCATGCCCACGCTGCCCTCGGCGTCGTAGGCAAAGATTCTCTCGGGGTAGCCGTGGGCATCGGCCTTTCCGTTGCAGAAGAGAATGGCGGTGTCGCCTTCCTTGACGGTGCTGACCTCGTCCCCAACCTTGCCCACGCGCACCACGCCGGCGTTGCCTATGACCACGCGGTCTTCGCCGCGGGCCAGGCAGATATCTATCGGCCGCCGCTCGATGGCGTGGCCCATGTTGCCTTCCATGCAGCCAATAAGCGGCTCCACCAGGGCTTCCTGCGGGCCGGGCTCGTCGAATTCAAAAGTTTCGCGTACCAGCTCGGTGCTCACCGGGCTGCCGCCTTTTTCGCCTGCGTGTAGTACCCAGGCCTCGGTTTTTACTGCCATGCTTTGCCTGCTCCGCTGAGTCTTGTCGCGCCGCCCCGGGGCCGGTCACCGACGAATCGAGAAAACTAACGGTCTCTAACGGCCGGGGCAAACCGCGCGCCGGGATGCGGTTGGGGCCGCTGTTTGCTGTTGCCCTTAGAAAGAGCGGGTGGTACCGTCCCGCTGCCGCTGGCGTCGCCCGTATAGCCTGAAAGGCATACCCCTTACGGATCGACTTACACTTATATGCTGCAACTCAAGATCGATGGATTCTCTTACCAGGACCTCTTCGACCCGGCCCGCCTGGCCGAACTGAGCGAGCGCTTCTACTCCTGGTTGGCGGCGGCCGACGCCGGGCTAGCGGCCCGTTTTGAGCAGTACCGCTCTGGTGCCGAGATCTCGGCCGTAGACGAGAGCAACCTGTTGGTCGAGATGGCCAGCAGCCAGTCGACCTTCGTTGCGCAGCTTTTCGGCATAGAAGCGGCCGTTGGCGAGCTGGCCGAAGGCGTCAAAGAGCTGGGCCCGCTGTGGCAGTTCAAGAAGCAGTTTCTCGGCAAGCGTGTAAAGAAAATCACCGACGATGATCTGCAGGGCTTCGACGCCGACGCTTTTGACCAGGTCGTGCTCGACCTCGCATCAGGGGCGGGGGCCACCACGGCCCACGCTGAGCTCGTTTTTTCTGCCCTCGTCTGTGACCTGCTGGCCGATCCGGATGACTCGCCGGCCCACGGCACCATCGACGCGCTGGACTCCTGGTCATCCGGGGGCGCCGAGGGTGAAGCGCTGGCCGATAAGTTTCTCGGCGATGCGGCCCTATGGTGTCGCGTTCGCTCCAGCCAGGGCGATCAGCAATCGCTGACCTCGGGCTGGGCCAGCTTCAAGACCCCCGAGAAAATCGACTTCGACCAGCTCGTGGAGCTCGAGCATCCGGACCCCGAGCGGCCGTGGCTCATGGAAGGCCCCGCCGACAGCATGCGTCGTCGCGACGGCTTTGAACTCACCGACCGTCGCTACGATCGCAAGCAGGTCATGTCCGAAGTCGACTACTGCATACTTTGCCACGCCCGCGACAAGGACTCCTGCAGCAAGGGCGTGTTCGGCAAGGACGGCCACTTGGCCAGTAACCCGCTTGGCATAGAGCTCGGCGGTTGCCCGCTGGACGAAAAAATCTCGGAAATGCACGCCTGCCAGGCCGAGGGTGACAGTATCGCGGCCCTGGCGTTGATCATGATCGACAACCCCATGGTGCCGGGCACCGGTCACCGTATATGCAACGATTGCATGAAGGGCTGCATCTACCAGAAGTTTGAGCCGGTCAACATCCCCCAGATCGAAACCCGCGTGCTCACCGACGTGCTCGACCTTCCCTGGGGCTTCGAGGTATACAGCCTCCTGAGCAGGTGGAATCCCATCAACCGTCGCTGCCCGCAGACCAAGCCTTACAACGGGCGCAACGTGCTCGTGGTGGGGCTCGGGCCCGCCGGTTACACTCTTGCCCACTACCTGCTGACAGAGGGTTTCGGCGTGGTCGGTGTCGACGGCCTCAAGCTCGAACCCCTGCCCAAGGGTCTGGGTGGGCCGGCGCCGGAACCGGTAGCCGATTTTTCGGAACTCTACGAGGAGCTCGACGAGCGTCCGCTCATGGGTTTCGGCGGCGTGGCCGAGTATGGCATCACCGTGCGCTGGGACAAGAACTTTCTCCAGGTCATGCGTGCGTGCCTGTCGCGGCAACCGAGGTTCAGGGCTTACGGTGGGGTGCGTTTTGGCGGCACCCTGATGATTGAAGACGCCTGGGAGCTCGGCTTCGACCACGTCGCCATAGCCACCGGCGCGGGCAAGCCGACGGTGCTCAAGATGAAGAACAATCTCATCAGGGGCGTGCGTAAGGCGTCTGACTTCCTGATGGGGTTGCAGCTGACCGGTGCCCAGAAGAAATCATCGATGACCAACCTGCAGGTGCGCCTGCCAGCGGTGGTGGTGGGTGGAGGCCTGACAGCAATAGACACCAGCACCGAGGTCATGGCCTACTACCCGGTGCAGGTAGAGAAGACGCTGGACCGCTACGAGACCCTTGTTGAAGAAAACGGTGAGGAAGCCGTACGCGCGTTATATTTTGGTGATGAAGAGCCGGCCATACTCGATGAGTTTCTCGAGCACGGCCGCGCGATCCGAGCCGAGAGAGGCCGCGCCGAGGCTGCCGGTGAGCTGCCCAATTTCGTACCACTGCTGAGGTCCTGGGGTGGCGTGACGATGGCCTACCGCAAGGGCCTGGTCGATTCGCCGGCCTACAGGCTCAACCACGAAGAGGTGAGCAAGGCGCTGGAAGAAGGCATCTGGTACGCCGAGACGCTCAGCCCCACCGAGGCGCTGCAGGACGAGTACGGCGCGCTTGACGGGCTGTTGTTCGAGCAGCAGGAAGGGGTTGACGGTCGCTGGGCCGGCACGGGAGAGACCGTGAAACTACCCGCCCGCGCCCTGTTTGTCGCCGCCGGCACTTCGCCCAACGTGGTTTACGAGCGCGAGCATCCGGGCAGTTTCGAGATGGATGAACGCGGCAGGTTCTTCAAGCGCTTTCGGATAGAGAAGGATAGCGCCAGCCAGAACGGTTCAGGCCAGGACGGGCCGTCTCCCTACCCCGTGGTCGACGAGCCGTTCGAGGGCAAGCCCGGGGTGTTCACCTCGCATACGTCCGGCGCCGAAGGTGGCCCGCAGCGGCTGGTTTCTTACTTCGGCGACAACCATCCCGACTATGCCGGCAACGTGGTCAAGGCCATGGCCTCGGCCCGCGACGGTTACCCGCAGATAGTCAATCTTTTTGCCGACGAGATAGCCGGACTCGATGCCGCCGACCAACCCGTCCGCGAGAGCGAGTGGGACACTATGGCCGCTCGGCTCGAAGAAGGTCTGATGCCGCGCGTGCACGAAGTCATAAGGCTCACCTCCAATATCATCGAGGTAGTGGTCAAGGCGCCTTTTGCCACCCGGCACTTTGAGCCCGGGCAGTTCTACCGCCTGCAGAACTACGAGACGCTTGCCCCCGAGGTCAACGGCACCACGCTTGCCGCCGAGGGCATGGCACTCACCGGGGCCTGGGTCGATCGAGAGCAGGGACTGCTCTCGACCATAGTGCTCGAGATGGGGGGCAGCTCGCGACTGTGTGCCACCTGGGAGCCGGGCACCCCGCTGGTGCTCATGGGACCCACCGGCGCGCCTACCGAGATACCCACGGGCGAAACCATAATCCTTTTCGGCGGTGGCCTTGGCAACGCTGTGCAGTTTTCAATCGGCCGTGCCATGCGCGAGCGCGGCAACAAGGTCATCTATTTTGCGGCCTACAAGAGCCCCGACGATGTTTACCACGTGGACGACATCGAGGCTGCCGCCGACGTGGTGGTGTGGTCGGTCGACCAGGGCGAGCCTATAAAGCCCCGCCGTGACCAGGATCGCAGCACGGTGGGCAACGTGTTGCAGGCTCTCGAAGCTTACGCCAAGGGCGAGATGGGTGAGCCGCTCATCGATGTTGCCGAGGCCTCCAGGCTTATAGCCATCGGCTCGGATCGCATGATGTCGGCCGTGGCGCAGGCGGTGCGTGGCAGCCACGCGAAGTTCCTGTCGCCCGACCTGCTGGCCCTGGGGTCTATCAACTCCACCATGCAGTGCATGATGAAAGAGATCTGCGCCCAGTGCCTGCAGAAGCACATCGATCCCGAAACCGGTGAAGAGCTGCCGCCGGTGTTCTCCTGCTTCAACCAGGACCAGCGACTTGACCGGGTTGATTTTGCCAACCTCAACGATCGCCTGCGTGCCAACGGCGTGCTCGAGAAGCTCACCAACGCCTGGCTGACCCACCTGTTCATCGCCGGCGACATCGCCCGCGCCTGAGCCCTAAGGGTAGCGGTCCGGAAAACACGAGCAAAGAAAAACCCCCGCAGCGGGTTGGTCCACTGCGGGGGCGTCGTTCGTTCAGCCCCTTTCGGGGGGCTGACGCTCAATAGAGCCGGGCGTTACGGGCAGTTCGATCCCCCCGGCGCTTCGAAGGCGGTCACGCCGTCGTCGCAAATTCCGTGGTAGTCGAAGTTGATCGTTACCCTGCCTGCCCCCGGTAACCCGCCGGCGTTGTTCACGGCCGGGCTGGCGGTAGGCGGCACACAGAATATGGCTCCCATGTCGCCGCCGTAGGGGCTGGGGTCACCCGCTGCCTCGATAGGATCGAGGTAGCAGTCACGACCCTGCACCAACGTGCAGTCGCCGCAGTCGCCTCCGTCACACTCCGAATCGAGCACGTCGCAGTCAGCATCGCTGGAGCAGGGAATAAGACCCTTGCCGCTGGCACGCAGTTGAGCGTCGCAGAAAGTAACCACGTTAGCAGCATTGGTGCAGATCCCTTCCTGGCCACTGGGGTCGTCCGGGTCAACTCCGCACACCCCGTCTGCGGCGCAGCCGTTGGGGAGGCGCCCAGCGCCGCCACCGTTGCTGTCGCAGGTGCCGGCACCCAGGGCCGTGCACTCGGCGTCGGAGTTACAACCAACCGTGCTGTCGCCGCTGCATACTGCACAGGCGCAGCTGCTGGCTGCCAGCGGTGCGTCGCACTGCGTGCCAAACGGCAAGCTGGCCACTCCGTGGTTCAGGTTGAGCGCGATCGACAGGTCGCTGATCTTAGAGCCCGCGTCGGGGGGGCACTCTATGGCACCGGGTCCGAAGTCGGGGTGAGTGGCGTCCACGGTGCAGGCCAGGCCGTCACGGGGCCCGCCGCTGCAGGTACCGCCCTCACAGGTCGGGCATGGCTTTGTCTGGCCTATGCCCTGGTGCAGGCGCGAAGTCAGCCCGATCTTGCAGTCGCCAGTGCACTCGCCGGTGATCCCGTCGCAGTTGCAGTCCAGCGGCCCGGTGATCTCGTTGATCACGCAGACCGGGGTGCCCGAGCTCGACAGCGCCAGCGGTGGGCCGAAGAAGCAGTTGCAGGTGTCGCCGCCGCAATCATCGGCGTCGGCCACGAAGGGCTCGTCGCAGGTGGTGGTCAAGTCGTTATCGCAACGGCAGTAGCCCGGTGACGGGTCCTCGGTGACCACGCAGTTGGCGCAGTCGCCGTCGCAGGCGGTCAGCACCGCGCTCTGGAAGGCGTCAACGATGTCCACGTCGTGGGCGCCACCGTTGAATCCCGAATCCAGCTCGGAGTTGGTGAGCTGGGCGCCGTAGCCGGCGTTGAACAGCACGGGGAAGCTGGCCGGACAGTTGCCGGGCAGTTCGAAGGCCATGGCCACCGTGCCGCCACCGTTCGTTATAGCCACGTCGGCGGTCACGCAGGCCTGCAACTGGGCAACAGTGTCACCGCAGGAATCGATCGCGTCCAATTCGGCCTTGGACAGGGCGCAGGCCTTGGCGATACCGTCGTTGGTCTTGCCCGCCGTACTGGCGATTTTTCCCTTGGGATCGGCGCTGCCGCAGACCCAGGAAATGGGCCCCAGCGACTTGTCGGTGCCCGCCTGGCACTTGCTGCGCTCCTTGCCCACTGTCGCGACCAGCTTGCCCGCGTTCTTGGCAATGGCGCCACGGCACTTGAGCTGGTCCTTTGACAATCCGGTAGGATTGTCAGGCAGGCCGTTGATCTCTTTAGATGCCATCTCAACCGTGGCGTCGGCCAGGCCGATGAGGCAATCCGAGAGTTCGGCGAAGTCGTCGATGCCGTCGCCAGCACCGCCGTCGTCGGTGGCCTGGGCCGGTGAGGGACAACGTCCGTACTGGTCCAATACGTTGGTGAACGGGTTACCAGTGGTCTTGTCAGCGCACTTGTCTTTTGCGCCGCCTATCGAAGAGCGGAGCTTGGCGGCCGCCTTGGTGAGTTTACCCTTGATATCGGCCTGGCCCAGGTCGTTGCAGTCGGTGCCCGCACCCACTTTGCCCTTGTCGCGGCTTTTGTGGCAGCCGCCGACGGCCTTCCACGCGGTAGCCACGTACTTGGTCACATTCTTGCCAATCGTGCCTCGGCACTTGGCCTCGTCCTTGGTAATCTGGGCATCCGCTGTCGGTACCCCCAACGCCAGTACCAGTGCCGCGATTGCCGCTGCAGCTACTCCTGTCCATTTGCTTGACATGGATTTTCTCTCCTCTCTGTTAATTCCCCATTACCGGGAAGGGTTGTTGTAGTGTGAGCGCGGGATTCCTGTTTCCGCCGTGTGAGCAGTCTTCTCGGAGACATGGGCACTGCGCGAAACTAGTCTATTAGGGGGGGGGGTGTCAATGGCGAAACCCCCCCAACAGGGTGGGGAAAGTTGTGGTGAAGGCCTTTTTTTTTGAATTGGCCGCGAGGCGGATCCGATGATCCCTGTTACGCAAAGAAAAACCCCCGCGGTGGAGTAACCACCGCGGGGGCCATGTGTCGAGTCGGGGCGCTGTCGATCCGCCAGTCAGGGGCAGTTAGATCCGCCCGGTGTCTCAAACTCTGTGACTCCATCAGGACAGTACCCGGTGAAGTCGAAACGCACGTCCAGGCGACCCGGACCGGGTGAGCCGCCGGCGTTGTTGACCGCCGAGTTGCTGGTGGGGGGCGTGCACCAGGTTGCAACCAGGCTCGAACTGTTGAGCCCGGGGTCGCCCGAGACAGTGATGGGATCGAGGAAGCAGGATCGCAGGGCAGCACCGCCGCAGTTTCCACAGTCCCCGCCGTCGCACTCCGGGTCAAGGGCGTCGCAATCAGCGTCGCTGGAGCAGGGTATGTAACCGTCGCCGTTGGCGCGCAGCTGGCCGTCGCAGAACTGGCTGGTCGGGCTCGTGTCGCAGACACCGTGCACGCCGTCGCCCGAGTCACTGCACACGCCATCGAGGCAGGCATTGGGAAAGCGCGCCGAGCCGCCGCCGTTGCTGTCGCAGAGCCCTGCGCCTACGGCCGCGCACTCGGCGTCTGAATTACACGCCACCGTGCTGTCCCCGCTGCACACCGCGCAGGCACAGGCAGTGGCCGCGAGCGGTGGGTCGCAGGTGAGGTCGAAGCCCAGGGAAGAATTCTCCGTGGTGGTGTTGAGTACCGTCTTTACGGTGCCCGGGATGCGCGTGCCCGGGTCCGGCTGGCAGTCAAAACTGCTGTTGCCGAAGGTCGGGTGTACGGCGTCTACCGCGCAGGCCAGGCCATCCCGCGGTCCTCCGTTGCAGGTGCCCCCGTCACAGGTGGGACACGGCTGGGTCACGGTGATGCCCGTGTACACGCTGCTCTCGCCCTGTATCGTCGTGTTGGCCAGGGCCGTGCCGGCGTCGGCGCTGCCGGTGAGCTCCTCGGCAATCTGGGTCAGTACGCACACCGGTACTCCGGCACTGGACAGGGCAAGGGGTGGTCCGAAACGACAGATGCACTCGTTGCCCGCGCCACAGTCGTCTGCGTCCTCGGCACTGAAAGGCTCGTCGCAGCTTATGGTGGGGTCGTTGTCGCAGCGGCAGTTACCCATGGACTTGTCTACCGGCAGTATTGACACTGCGCAGTTGTCGCAGTCCGTGTCACAGGCCAGGTTGGCTTCGCCTACCCAGCCGTCGAGGATGTCGACGCCGTGGGCAAGTCCGGTCCAGCCCAGGCTGAGCTCGGTGGAGGTGCGCTGCTGGCCAAAGCCGGCCAAGGTGGTCACCTGTACTCCGCTGGGGCAGACGCCGGGAAGCTCGAAGAGCATGGCTGTCATGCCGTTGCCCACCTTGGCGGCTATGGTGTCCACGAGGCAAGCCTGCAGCTGGGCGGGGGTGTCGCCGCAGGAATCGAGCGCGTCGAGGGTATCCTCGTCGCCCAGGCAAGCCTTGGTTATGCCGTCCTTGAACTTCTGACCGGTGCTGGCGATCTTGCCCTTGCCGTCAAAAGAGCCGCAGGTCCAGTCTATGTTGCCGCCGGCCTTGTCGGCCCCGGCCTGGCACTTGCCTCGTTCCTTGCTGATGGTTGCCATCAACTTGGCCGTGCTTTTTCCGATCGTGCCCTGGCACTTCGCCAAGTCCTTGCTGAGCGAGGCGTGATTCGGGTCACCCATGACCTCGCTGGCCGTGAGGCCGATGAGACTGTCCGAGACCGCGATCAGGCAGTCGGCCAGTTCAGAAAAATCGTCTATGCCGTCCGTGGCGCCGCCGTCGTCGGTGATTTCACCGGGCGAGGGGCAGCGGCCATAGACTGCCAGTACGTTGGATAGCGCGTCTCCAGTTGTCTTGTCAGCGCACTTGTCCTTGGCTCCACCCAGCGAATCGCGAATCTTGGAAGCAGCCTTGCCCAGCTTGCCCTTGATGTCGGCTTGTATGGGGTCGTTGCAGTCAACGCCGGCACCGACCTTGCCCTTGAGCTTGCCCTTGTGACATCCCGCCACGGCTTTCCACGCACCGGCCTGGTACTTGGACGTTGTCTTGAAGATCGTGCTGCGGCATTTGGCCTCGTCTTTGGTCATGGCCGCGTGGGCCTCTGACGCGAGCAGGCCCGAGCCGAACAGGCCCGTCAACGCGAATAGTGTGGCAAGTGAGAGTGCTTTTATGGTTCTCATAACAGTTGATTTCTCCTTAGCTTTTTCGTTGTTGTAAGCCTTGCTTTCGCCGCTTACAGAAGACGTGATTATGTTCTCGACCCAGCGATGTCAAGGGTTAAGGCGGGCCTTTGAACAGGTTTTCTTACCACGATTTAGACCGGGCAGTGGATCTATCGGGGCGGGGTCAAGTGGGAAGAAGACGGCTGGCCCAGCTGTCGCTAACAGCCCCCGGGCCGGGCCCTGAATACCTGGCAGAACCGGCCTCTCAGCCGGCTACGCCCATCATCGAGAGGAACTGCTGCAGGTTTTCAAAGCGCATGAAAACATTGGACTTCTTCTCGGCGCCTATGGTCGAGCTGCTGTCCGTCGCGTAGTTGTGGCCGGGGTAAACGACGGTGTCGTCGGGCAGGGCCGACAGCTTCTGCTTGAGGCTGTAGTAGAGGTCTTCGGGGTTGCTTCCGGGCAGGTCCACCCGCCCGCAGGCACCGATGAAAAGCGTGTCCCCCGATACGACGTTGCCGTCCACGAGGAAGCACTGCGAGCCCGGCGTGTGGCCGGGAGTGTGCAGAAAACGAACAGGAATCTTTCCCACGTCGAGGGTGGTCTCGCCATCAACCGCCACGTAGTCGCTGCTCTCAAGCCCGGTGGTCTGGGCCACGTAAGGCGCCTCGGCTTTGTGGATATAAATCTTCACTGGCCGTTTTTCCAGCAGCGTGTCGAGGCCCTCGATGCTGAGGCCCATCATGTCGCCGCCGATGTGGTCGGGGTGGTAGTGGGTCGCCAGGGCGCCGACCAGTTCCATGTCGTCCTTGTCGAGCTGTTCGAGTATGGCGTCTATGTCCCACGCGGGATCAACCACCACCGCTTTGCGCTCCGCCTGGTCGCCGATCAGGTAGACGTAGTTGGCCATGTCGCCGATCGCGAGTTGCTTGAAGTAGAGGCCCTCTTTCATGCTGCGTTAGTCTTCCTTGCGGCTGTCTTCGAGGCCGTGTTGCCACAGCGTTTCCTCGATGCCGGATTTCCTGGCCGCCCAACGCGACATGACGAAGAGCAGGTCGCTCAGCCGGTTGAGGTAGCGCACCGGGCCAGCGGGCAGGGTGTCGTTGTGGGCCATGCCGATTACTTTGCGCTCGGCCCGTCGGCAGACGGTACGCGCCAGGTGCAGTCGCGCCCCGGTTTCGCCTCCCCCGGGCAGCACGAAGGATTTCAGTTCCTCGAGGTCTTCCTGCAGCTCGTCCATCTGCTGCTCGAGCCAGGCAATGTGCTCGTCGCCGATGCTTTTGGAGCCGGGTCGCGAACTCGAGGGCGGCGTCGCCAGTTCGGAGCCGAGGTCGAACAGCTCCTGCTGCAGCCGCCCGAGCAGCGACTGCAAGCGGGCGTTGTCTGCTTCGGGCATGCCCGAGCCGTTCTTTCCGGTGCTGCCCAGCGACGCGCGAACCAGGCCGAGTACGCTGTTGAGCTCATCTACTTCGCCGTAGGCGTCCACCCGCGGGTGGTTCTTTGAAACCCGGTCGCCACCTACCAGCGAGGTCAGTCCATCATCCCCTGTACGGGTATAAACGCGGTTTATGCGTATCGCCATCGCGGCGACAGGTTTACCCCCGGCGGCGTTTAAGCGCGAACACGGGCGTCGATGAGCTCGACGAGACGGTCGGGGTCTATCGGTTTCTTGAAGATCACGTCCTTCAGACCGACCGCCCGGGACCGCTTGAGGACGTGATCCTTGTCGTAGTAATAGGCGGTCATGAGCACCACCGGCAGGTCGCTGTGGCGGGCGTTGAGCTCCTGCAGCAAGTCGTAGCCGTCCATGTCGGGCATTACCACGTCGCTGAGCACGAGGTCGATTTTTTCTTTGCCGACCTGCTTGAGCGCATCGAGCCCGGAGCTGGCAGTGAGCACGTGGCAGCCCTCGGCTTCGAGCAGGTGGGCCATCGAAACAACCAGCTCTTCGTCGTCGTCCACCACGAGTATATGCCGGCCCGTCAGCCTGCTCTTGCCCGTGTTACCGTTGATGGAGGGAGCCTCCTGCCGCATGCCGAGGTCGGTCATGGTTCGACCGGGCAGGTACTCGGTGGTGCCGTACTGCCCGCTGGCGGCCATCTCGCCCACGCGCTCTACTATCGACTGGATTCTCCTCAGCGCGCGGTTGATGGAGGTAACCCGTTCATGCTCGGCCTTGTAGTCGTCCTCCTGCGCCTTATCGTGCAGGTAGCGGTCGAGCATGGCCGACTGGTTTACGACTATTTCCAGCGGCGTGTTTATTTCGTGGGCGAGGCTCACCGCCAGTTCGGCCAGGGTGTGCAGCTGCTCGTTGTGAATGAGGGCCGAGATGTCCTTGGCAAAACCTATGCTGCCGCGTTCGCGCTGACGTCCGTCGTAAATGATCGAACCCGATATCGCCACGGGTACCTTATGGCCGCTGCTGTCGACAAACTCCGTCTCGAAGTTTCTCACCAGTCCGGCACCACCGTGGTCGTCCGAACGCAAGGCGTCCATGACCGCGTGCGAGTGCTCGGAGTCGGGGTAGAGCATGGCCACGTGCTCGCCCATGACTTCGCTGGCCTCGTAGCCCAGCGTCTGGGCGGCGCCGTCGTTGTAGAAGATTATCGTGCCCTGCTTGTCCACCGCTATGACGATGTCGGGGGCGTTTTCGAGTAGTTGTTCGAAGTAGACTTTTGGCAGCTCTTTCAAGGTTGTCCACCCCCGCTCACGAGCGATGCTATCGCGGGCTTGATCACCTAGAGGTTAAGCCCGCTCCCGGACGGGGTCAAGGACTTTTCATGGAGAAATCCAACGACTATGGCTAGTATCTGGTACGGTGTCGGGGGCAGTGAAAGGGCGAACGGGGGCTTACGTAGTCCTGCTGCTGTTGCTGGCGACGGTGGCGTCCTGCTACTGGACCCGCTACCCGGAACTGGTGGAGACCCACCTGGGCTTGCTCGAAGGGCTGGCGGCCGACGGCCGCGACATGGTGCAGGCCGGCTATGGCAGCAGGTTGCATACCGGCGAGATAGAGCGTTTTGATTACCCGCTCGAACGAGCGCAGCAATTCGCAGAAATAAGTCGCCGCAGGTGGCCCGATCGGGGGTCACTGAAGCTTTTTGACGAGGTACTGGCCGAGTACGCGGTAGTTCTCAAACTGCTCAGGGAGGCTTCGGCCGACCCGTCCGAGAGCGTGAAGCTCTCCATTGCCGTGGCCGTAGGGCGGCTGGAGATGGGGGCGGCGGGGACCCGGATGGAATTGCTTCGCGAAAGCAGCGAAAGCCAGCGTTAGACGGAGGGTTTTTCGCTCAGCCGGTGAGCTTGCGGTGGTCAGCCAGGAAGCGCTCCAGGCCGAGATCGGTCAGCGGGTGTTTCATCATCTGTCGTATGACCGACCCGGGGCAGGTCGCCACGTCGGCGCCCATGCGCGCGGCTTCCACCGCGTGAAAGGTTCCCCTCACGGACGCGACCAGGACCTCGGTGGCGAAATCAAAGTTGGAGAAGATCTCGACGATCGAGGCGACCATACCCATGCCGTCTTCGCCTATGTCGTCCAGTCGCCCCACGAAAGGACTCACGTAGGCCGCGCCGGCCTTCGCTGCCAGCAGGGCCTGGGCGGGCTGAAAGATGAGGGTGACGTTTACCCGCGTGCCTTCTTCGGACAGGCAGCGCGTGGCCATCAGCCCATCAGCGGTCATGGGGCACTTGACGACCACGTGCTCGTGCATGGCTGCCAACTTGCGGCCCTCGGCGATCATGCCGTCGGCGTCGGTCGCGATGACCTCGGCGCTTACCGGTCCGTTGACGAGTTCGCAGATTTCTACCAGCGATTCTTCTACCGGGCGGCCGGTCTTGGCCGCAAGGCTCGGGTTGGTGGTGGCGCCGTCAACTATTCCCCAGGACATGGCCTCGCGAATCTCGCCCATGTCGGCACTGTCGATAAAAATTTTCATGTTCGCTCCGCTAGCGCCGGGCCGTGTTCGGCGGCCGGTAAAGAACTACTTTCTTGTCATCTTCTGCAGCGACCAGAAGCGAAGAGATCGTCTCCTCGGTTACTGGGTGCCTCAGTCCGGGGGCCAGTTCGGCCAGGGGGAGCAGCACAAAACGCCGGGCGGTGAGCTCCCGGTGGGGGATCGTCAGCTTCCGCGTTTTCATCACCACGGCATCGAAGAGGAGTATATCGAGGTCGATCTCGCGCGACACGCTCTGGTTCTTAGTGGCCTTGGTTTTTGCTCCGCGCCTGCGGCCCACGGCGGTTTCGACGGCCAGCAGCTCCTTGAGCAGGTCCTTGGCTTCGAAGCCGGTTATGATCTCGACCACCGCGTTAAGAAACCAGTTGCGGGCACGGCCGTGGGGTTCGGTTTCGTACAGGGAGCTGCGGCCGGTGATCCTGGTGTCGGGCAGCTCGGCGATGGCAGACAGTGCCGCCGAAATGTGGTTTTCTCGGTCGCCGAGGTTGCTGCCGATGGCGATGTAGACGCGATGTTCCATTAACGCACGCGGCTGTAGAGGGGTGAAACTCGCTGCGGTTCTACGGTGGCCTGTGACGGGCGGCCCATGATAACTCCGTGTTTACCAGCAGTTACAGCCAAGGGCAGGGTTTATCTTGAATCGGTACAGCCTGCAAATCGGCTGTTCGGGTGCCGGGCTGGTTATTCAGGGCTTTCCGGGGGGGCCGACCAACGTCCGCTCCTGTTCTCAAGCCGGCTCAAGGCCGCAGACCTGCCGCATTCCGTACAGGCCTGGCTGCCGTCCGGCTACCCATAGCGCTGCCCTGAGCGCGCCGCCAGCCAGGCAGTCACGCGACGCGGCCCTGTGCGTAAGTTCGAGTCTTTCGCCCGTTCCCACAAGCATGACGGTATGATCGCCGACCGCGTCGCCGCCGCGAAGTGCGACCACGCCTATTTCGTTGTCCGGCCTTTCGCCGATCATGCCCTCCCTGGCCGTTGCCAGGGAGACCGGCAGCTCCAGCCCTCGGGCGGCGGCAGCGGTAGCGGCCAGCGACAGCGCAGTTCCGCTGGGGGCGTCCTTCTTGAGGCGGTGGTGCAGCTCCAGGACTTCGCAATCAAAACCGGCCCCGAGCGCTTTGACCGCTTGTTCGACAAGGCTGTCGAGCACCGTGATGCCCACGCTCATGTTCGATGCCATTACGGTGGCCGTGCGTGCGGCGAGCTCTTCAGCGCGCGCGCGCTGTTCCGAGTCGAGCCCGGTCGTGCCCACTACTACCGGCGCGCCGTTGCCGGCCGCGAACTCGAGCTGGGCCAGCGTAGCGGCGGGTGAACTGAAATCGACTATCACTGCGCCCTTGGTCCACGAGGCCTTCAGGTCATCGCCGATGGTGACGCCGCTGGCCGCGACCCCGGCCGCGAGGCCAGCGTCCTGGCCCAGGGCCGGGTGGCCCGGTGCCTCCAGCGCGCCCGTAACCCGCAGTCCGTTCTCTTCGGCCAGCGCTATTATCCGTCGGCCCATACGTCCGCCGGCTCCGCACACCGTTATGTTTACCAGCTTGCCCATTATCCTTTCACCTTATCCCTGCAGCAGGTCGTAGCCGCGCATGACGGCTTCGAGCGCCGAGCTGTTCTCGGCCGTCATGGGGGTAAGTGGCAGTCGCATCTCGGCCGAGCAACGGCCGGCAAGTTGCATGGCTGTCTTGACCGGTATGGGGTTGGTCTCCAGCGACATTGCCTGCATGAGCGGGAGAAGCTCGCGGTGTATGTTGCGCGCGTTCTCCATCTGTCCCGCGGCAGCCGCGTCCACCAGCGCCTTCATGCGCGCGGGCAGCAGGTTGGAAACCACGGCTATGACCCCGCCGGCACCCAGGGCCATCAGCGGCAGGGTGAGCGAGTCGTCACCCGAGAGCACCGTCAGGTCGTCGCCGGCCAGCTGCATTGTTCGCATGGCCTGGTCCATGGACCCGGCGGCGTCCTTGAGCGCCACGATGCCAGGTATCGCGGCCAGCTCGGCCAAGGTCTCGGGCAGCAGGTTGACGCCCGTTCTGCCAGGGATGTTGTAGACCACCAGCGGCAGGTCGGCGGCCTCGGCCACCTCGCGGTAGTGAACCACGTGGCCGGCCTGGGTGGGCTTGTTGTAGTAAGGGGATATCAGCAGCGCGCCGTCGGCACCGGCGCTGCGAGCAAAACGCGTCAGCTTCACCGACTCGGCGGTGGAGTTGGAGCCGGTGCCGGCCAGCACTTTGAGCCGGCCGTCGGCGGCTTCGATGACGGCGCTGATCACGCGCTCGTGTTCGTCGTGGCTCATGGTGGCCGACTCGCCGGTGCTCCCGCAGGGGACGACGCCATCGACGCCCGCCTCGGCCTGCAGGTCGACCAGCCGGGCGAGGGCCTCGGCGTTGATCTCGCCGTCGCTAAAGGGGGTTACCAGTGCTGTCCAGGTTCCTTCAAACACGCTCGTTGTTCCTATTGCTCTGATTCATCCAGGCACGCTCACCGTGCCACGAAAACTCTCTTCGACGGGGCCTGTCATGAACACCCGGCCATCCCCGCGCAGTTCTATGTACAGTTGTCCGCCATTAAGCACCACCGTGGCGGTACTGTCGCATCGACCGGTGCGGTGGGCGGCCACCACCACGGCGCAGGCCCCGGTGCCGCAGGCCTCGGTTTCGCCCGAGCCGCGCTCCCACACCCGCATGGTGAGCTGCCCGCGGTTGTCTACGCGCACAAACTCGGTGTTGACGCCCGAGGGAAAGAACTCGTGCTTGTCGAAGGCCGGGCCTATGCGTTCGAGGTCAAGGCCTTCGGGATCTTCGTCGAAGGTCACGCAGTGGGGGTTGCCCATCGACACGCAGCTGACCGTCCAGCTTCGCCCGTCTACCAGCAGCGGCACATCGAACTGCTCGCCATCAGCGTTGACCGGCACCTGCCTTCCCTCGAGAACGGGCGGCCCCATGTCCACGGTCACCGATTCGACCTTGCCGTCGGTCACGTGCAACTCGAGAGCCTTGTTGCCGCAGTCGGTCTCGACCAGCAGGCTGTTGGACGTTCCCGCCAGCCCGCGTTCGTAGACGAACTTGGCCAGCCCCCTGATGCCGTTGCCGCACATGGCACCGCGACTGCCGTCGGCGTTGTACATTTCCATGCGGAAGTCAGCCTTCTCCGACGGGCAGACCAGGATCAGCCCGTCGGCACCGAGTCCTCCCCTGCGCTGTGACAGGCGGCGGCTGAGCTCGTCGGGGTTTTCGAGCGGAGCCCGGGTGCAGTCGACGAACAGGTAGTCGTTGTGACAACCGTGGATCTTGGCGAGCTCGAGTTGCATGGGCCTCAGTGAGCTATTCTCCCGACAGGTGGCCCGGGATGGCCTCGCCCGCGAACAGCGACTCCACGGTTTCTCTTTCGCGCACCAGGTCCCACTTGTCGCCGTTGACCAGTACCTCGGCCGGCCGAGGCCGGGTGTTGTAGTTTGAAGCCATCACGAAACCGTATGCACCGGCGCTCATGATGGCCAGCAGTCCGCCTGCTTGGACGTTGGCCACCAGCCTTTCCTTCGCAAAAAAGTCGCCGCTCTCGCATATGGGACCGACCACGTCGGCGGTGATCGTGCCGTCGCAGTCCTCGACCGCCTCCACGTCGTGGTGCGCCGAGTACAGCGAGGGCCGGGCAAGGTCGTTCATGCCCGCATCTACTACGACGAAGTTCTTCTCCTGGTTGCCCTTGTGAAACAGCACGGTGGTGAGCAATACACCGGCGTTGGCAGCTATGGAGCGACCCGGTTCCACCACGATGGTGAGCCCGCGGCCCTTGAAGACGCGCAGCAGGGTGGCCGCCCACTCGTCGGGGCTCGGCGGTGACTCGTCCTGGTAGGTCACGCCCAGGCCGCCGCCCATGTCGACGTAGCCTATCGGTATTCCCGCACTGTCCAGGCGGTCGAGCAGGGAGGCTATGCGCGTGGCGGCTTCTTCTATCGGCGAGCTGCTCACCAGTTGCGAGCCCACGTGGCAGTCGACGCCCAGCACCTCTATTCCCTCCAGTTCGGCAGCCCGGTGGTAGTGCTCCACGCATTGGTCTGCGGCTACGCCAAACTTGCTGTCGGCCAAGCCGGTGGCGATGTAGGGATGGGTCTGGGGGTCGACGTCGGGGTTGACGCGCAGGGACACCGGGGCCGTGGTTCTCATTTCAAGGGCGAGCTGGCTTATCAGCTCGAGCTCGGCCAGCGACTCGACGTTGAACATCAGGATGCCGGCATCCAGGGCGGCGCGGATCTCCCAGGCCTGCTTGCCTACTCCGGAGAACACCACGCGGGATGCCTCGCCGCCGGCGGCCAGCACGCGGGCCAGCTCGCCACCCGAAACGACGTCAAAACCGGCACCCTCGTTGGCCAGCGATCGCAGTACCGCGAGGTTGGAGTTGGCCTTTACCGAGTAGCAGACGAGGTGGGGGTGGTCGCCGAAGCCTTTGCGCCAGGCGCCCAGCTGGGTTCGGAGCGCGGCCAGGCTGTACACGTAACAGGGCGTGCCTACCGCCCGGGCCAGCTCGGACAGGGCTACGTCTTCGGCGTAGAGGCTGCCGTTCCTGCGGTTGAAAAAATCCATCTCAAGGCACTGGCCGGGGGGGGCGACCGCGCGAACTATAGTCGCGGCTATTCGGGAAGGCCAGTCAGTCGCTGCTTTCAGTCGGAGAGCAGCTCGCGTGCGATTTTCAGCGTGCTCACCGACAGCACCTTTACGCCTATGCTGCGAAAGAAGCCGCGCAACGGGCGGCCAGGGCCGATTTCTATCACGCGCTCGGCGCCAGCGGCGAGTAGCGGCATGTTTTCGTTCCAGAGTACGGTCGAGCAGACCTGCATGGCCAGGCCGTCTACGATCCTGGCCGCGACCGCCTCGTAGAAGCCCCCGCTGTGATTGCTCGTCACGCTGCTCGCGTGTGCGGGTTGCCAGCGGTCAGCCGAATCTTCGAGCAGTGGGCGCAGGCTGTCGGCCACCGGGGCCATCAGCCGGGAATGAAACGGCGCCGATACCCTCAGTTCAACCAGCCTGGCGCCCGACAGGGCAGGGTGCGCGGCTATCCTTTCGCCAGCCTCGGCCACCGCGCTGGTCTCTCCGGCGATGACCGCCTGCTGCGTTGAGTTTACGTTGGCGATGTCAACGCCGAGCTCGGTCACGAGCTCGAGCAGTGCCTGTTGGTCGAGCCCGCGCGCGGTGACGGCCAGCATGGCGCCGGTAACAGTTGTCCCGCCGTCCGCGGCAAGGCAGTCCTGCATCAGCCGGCCTCGTTGCCGGCACAGGCGCAGGGCCTCGGCGGTGGGCAGTACACCGGCGGCCACGAGCGCCGCGTACTCGCCCAGGCTGTGGCCTCCCCAGCAGCTGTCGGCCAGGTCGAAGTGCGCGCGCAGTGACTCCAGCATCGCCAACTCGACGGTGAGTATGGCTGGCTGCTGAAACTCGGTCTGCTGCAGCCGCGGGTCTTCTTCAAAACAAAGAGCCCGCATGTCGAGGTCGAGCGTGTCAGACGCGAGTTCGAAGACCCGTCGGGCCTGCTCAAACTCGTCGTGGAAGTCTCGGCCCATGCCGGTTTTCTGGCAACCCTGGCCCGGGAAAACCACGCTCGTGGTCATCTGTTGAGACACTTGAGCGGCGATCCCCTCTGCCCGTCTTCGAGAAACGGCGTCACTCTGAAATCGGGGATACCCGGCGGGGCGGTCGTGTCGGTGTGCGACCAGCTGCTACGCGGGCGGATCCGCTTGGCGTCGGTGACCGCCAGCGTGGCTATGACTTCCCATTCGCCGTTGGCCGACAGCCGCTCGATCTCAAAACCGGCGAGGTCGTCGAGCCTCTTTCCGTCCACGCTTGTTCCTGGTCGTTTCCAGCTCAGGGTAACGCTGCCGTCGCCGTTGCGGGTGGCCAGGGCCTGGCCGGTCATCAGCGGGGCTGTGTTTTCCGGGGGCCGCGGCGGGGTGCGCACCCCGCAGGCGCCAAGCAGCAGCACGGCCGACAAAAGCAGGGCCGACAAAAGTTCAGCCCGGCTCAGCATCGCTGGCAGCGAGTTGTTTTTCAACGGTCCAGCGCGCGCAGCCGCTTGGCCACGTTGCTGCCGGCGGTACCCGGCCCGGCCTTACGGCGCGCCACGGACTTGTCCGGGTCGAACACGTCGGTGATGTCGTCGGCTATGACACTGGAGTAGGCCTTGAGCTCATCGCTGGACAGCGAGGCCAGGTCTACGCCGCGCTCGAGACAGTCGGCCACTACTCGTCCGGTGACCTCGTGGGCCTCGCGGAAGGGGAGCCCGCGGGCCACCAGGTACTCCGCAAGGTCGGTGGCCAGCAGCATGCCGTCGGAGGCCGCCTCCCGCATGGCGTTGGTGTCAAAGGCGAGTGACCGCAGCAGCGCGGTCATGATGCGCAGCGACCGCTCGGCGGTATCGGCGCTGTCGAACAGCGCTTCCTTGTCTTCCTGCAAGTCGCTGTTGTAGGCCAGCGGTAATCCCTTGACCACGGTCAACAAGGCCACGAGGTTGCCGTAGATACGTCCCGATTTGCCCCTGACCAGTTCGGCTATGTCGGGGTTCTTTTTCTGCGGCATCATTGAGCTGCCGGTCGAAAAAGAATCGTGCAGGCCCACGAAGCCGAACTCGCTCGAAGCCCAAAGCGTGATCTCGGTGGCCAGGCGCCCCAGGTGGCTGAACATTATGGCGGTGGCCGAGAGAAACTCGATGATGAAATCCCTGTCCGATACCGCGTCGATGCTGTTGGTCGCAACCCGTCCGAATCCCAGCTCGGCGGCGACCAGTTTCGGGTTGAGCGGCAGCGTGCTGCCCGCGAGCGCGCCGGCTCCAAGCGGCAGCACGTCGACCCGCGCCAGGCAGTCGGCCAGTCGTGCAGAGTCGCGCTCAAGCATGTCGTGGTAAGCCAGCAGGTGGTGTCCGAGCAGCACCGGTTGCGCCCTTTGCAGGTGGGTGTAGCCGGGCATGATGGCGCCCTCGTTGTCCTTGGCCACCTGCCGCAGGCCAGCCTGCAGTCCGGCGATGGCGTCGCTGAGCCCGGCGATGGCGTCCTTGACGAACAGCCTGACGTCGGTAATGACCTGGTCGTTGCGGCTGCGCCCGGCGTGCAGGCGCGCGCCCACGGAGCCGATCTTTTCGACCAGCCGCCGCTCTATGGCCATGTGGATGTCTTCGTCGGCCACCGAGGGGACGAAGCTGCCCTCGTCGAGTTCGCCGCCGATCTGCTTGAGCGCTCGAACGATCCGTGTCGAATCGGCGATGCTGATTATTTTCTGCGCGGCCAGCATGCGCGCGTGGGCCGTGCTGACGCGTATGTCGTAGGGGTACAGCCGGATGTCGAAACCAATAGAGGCGGTAAACGCCTGCGCGTCCGGGTCGGTGGACTCACCGAAGCGGCCACCCCAGCTCTTGCTGCCCGCCGGAGCGGTTTTTTGCCGGGCTGGTTTCTTAGCGGCAGCTTTCTTCCGAGCTGGTTTCTTCTGCGCTTTGGGTGTTGTTGTTTTTCGAGTCGTCATGCTTGTTACGTTGTCATGTATTGAGCGCTGCTCTCTTCAGCCTGGCTTCGATTGTGCCAGCTTCTGCCTGATCTTCAGCCTCAGTGCGTTCAGTCGGATGAAGCCGCCCGCGTCGGCCTGCGAGTAGACGTCGTCCTCTTCAAAGGTAGCCAGTGAGGGGTCATAAAGAGAATAGTCCGAGCGCCGTCCCACGACCTGGGCCGATCCCTTGTACAGCTTCATTCTCACCGTGCCGTTCATCTGGGCCTGGGACTGGTCGATGGCGGCCTGCAGCATCTCGCGCTCGGGCGCGAACCAGTAGCCGTAGTACACCATCTCGGCGTAGCGCGGGATGAGCGAATCTCTCAGGTGCATGACCTCGCGGTCCATCACCAGGGATTCCAGCGCCCGGTGCGCCGTCGTGAGCAGGGTTCCACCCGGGGTCTCGTACACCCCTCGTGATTTCATGCCCACGTAACGGTTCTCGACGATGTCGGCCCGGCCCACCCCGTTGCGTCCCGCCACCGTGTTGGCTTCGCTCAGCAGTTCAAAGGGGGACAGGCGCTTGCCGTCGATGGCCACCGGGTTTCCCTGCTCGTAGTCGATCTCCACGTACTCGGCCTTGTCGGGGGCCTGCTCGGGAGACACCGTGGTCAGGAACATGGCGTCGTCGGGCTCCGACCACGGATCCTCGAGGTCGTGGCCCTCGTAGCTCACGTGCAGGACGTTGCGATCCATGCTGTAGCTTTTTTCTTTTGTACCCGGCACCTCGATGCCGTGCTTGTCGGCAAAGGCAAAAAGCTTTGTTCTCGAGTTGAGGTCCCAGGTTCGCCAGGGCGCCACCACCGCGAGCTGGGGCGCGAGCGCGGCGAAGGTGAGCTCAAACCTGACCTGGTCGTTGCCCTTGCCCGTGGCACCGTGCGACACGGCGTCAGAGCCGGTCTCTTCGGCTATCTCGACCTGTCGCCTGGCTATGATCGGCCGCGCTATGGAGGTGCCCAGCAGGTAGGTCCCCTCGTAAACCGCACCGGCCCTGAGCATGGGGAATACAAAATCGCCCACGAACTCCTCGCGCAGGTCTTCCACGTAGACCTCGCAGGCACCGGTGGCCATGGCTTTCTCGCGCAGGCCGGTGAGCTCCTTGCCCTGGCCCACGTCGGCGGCGTAGGCTACCACCTCGCAGTCGTAGGTCTCCACGAGCCACTTGAGGATGACCGATGTGTCGAGCCCGCCGCTGTAGGCCAGTACGATTTTTTTGATGGACTCGTTCAGGACCCTGCCTCCGTTGCTTCGAGCAGCCACACGAGCAGAGCCTTCTGCGCGTGCATGCGGTTCTCGGCCTGCCTCATAACCACCGACGCGGGGCCGTCGATCACCTCGTCGGTGATTTCTTCGCCCCTGTGAGCCGGCAGGTCGTGCATAACAATAACCCCGTCGGCCGCTTTGTCGACCACCGACTGGTTGAGCTGGTAGGGCGCGAAGGCCTGCAGCCGCATCGCGGTTTCTTCTTCCTGTCCCATGCTCGTCCAGACGTCGGTGTAAAGAACGTCGGCCCCATCGGCTGCCTGGTCTATGTCGTGGGTGATGGTGATGCTGCCCGTAGCAGCCGCACACGCGCGCTCGAGCACGCCGGCGTTGGGCTCGTATCCCGCTGGACAGGCCAGCGTGAAATCAAAACCCAGCTTCGACGCGGCCACCAACCAGGAGTTGACCACGTTGTTGCCGTCGCCGAGAAAGGTCACCCGCATCTCGTCCAGGCTGCCCCTGCTCTCCTGTATGGTGAGCAGGTCAGCGATTACCTGGCAGGGGTGGGCGAGGTCGCTCAGCGCGTTGATGACCGGCACCGAGGCTTCGGCGGCCAGTTCTTCTACCGTCTGCTGCGCGAAGGTGCGTGCGGCGATGACGTCTACCCACTGCGACAGCGCGCGGGCGACGTCGGTCACGCTCTCGCGCTTGCCGAGGCCTATGTCGTCGGGTGCCAGGTAAACAGTGTGGCCACCCAGCTGGAACATGCCGGTTTCAAAAGTCACCCGCGTACGGAGGCTGGGTTTCTCGAACACCAGCACCAGCGTTCGCCCGGCCAGCAGCGGGTGGGCCTGCCCCTGGGCGAGTTGCTGCTTGAGCCGCGCGGCCAGCGCAAGCAGGCTCCGCAGTTCTTCGGCCGAAAGGCCGTCAAGTGTGACAAGGTCTCGTTTCATTTCTTCAGTTTACCTTTCCAGTCCCGAGTTCTTTAACGCCGTGGCCAGCAGGTCAAGGCCCTCGTCTGCTTCCTCGCGCGTCAGGGTAAGTGGCGGCAGCAGTCGAAGCACAGTGCCGGCCGCCGCATTCACGAGCAGGCCCTGTTCCAGCGCCGCCAGCACCAGGGGCCCGGTCGGCTTTGAAAACTCCACGCCCAGCATCAGGCCGCGTCCGCGGATCTCGACGACGTCGGGGTGGCCCTCAAATAAGCGACGTAGCCCGGCGGCCAGGTATTCGCCTGTTTCCCGACAGTTTTTCAGTATGCCTTCCTTGTCAAAGCTGTCGAGTACGGCCAGGGCTGCCGCGCTGGCTACCGGGTTGCCGCCGAAGGTAGAGCCGTGGCTGCCGGGCACCAGGGCGGCTGCCACCTGCTCTGTGGCCAGCACCGCGCCCACCGGCAGACCGCCGGCCAGCCCCTTGGCGGTGGCCAGGATGTCGGGTTTTACGTCTTCCCCCTCGCAGGCAAACAGGGTTCCCGTTCGGCCGATGCCGGTCTGAACCTCGTCGAGCAGCAGCAGTACGCCCTCGCGGTCGCAGATACTGCGCAGCTCGGCCAGGTAGCCGGGCGGGGGAAGCACCACGCCGCTTTCGCCGAGTATGGGTTCCACGAGCACGGCAGCGGTGTCGGGCTTCACGGCGGCGGCCACGGCCGCGGGGTCACCGTACTTCACGTGCACAAAGCCTGGCGGCATGGGTCCGAAGCCTTCGTGCAGGGCGGGTTGTCCGGTTGCCGCCAGCGCCCCCATCGTCCTGCCGTGAAAAGAACCGAATGCGGTCACGATTTCGTGTCGGTCGGGCTTGGCCCTGCGCGCCATTTTTATGGCTGCTTCGATGGCCTCGGTACCGCTGTTGCACAGGAAAACCCGGTCGGCGAAACTGAGTTCGCAAAGTCGCCGTGCGAGTTCGGCTCCAGGTGCGTGGCTGTACAGGTTCGAAGTGTGCAGCAGCTTGCCGGCCTGCTCGGTGATGGCCTCAAGCAGGGCGGGGTGGCCGTGCCCGAGGCAGCTGACGCCCAGGCCGCTGAAGAAATCCAGGTAGCGCCGCCCGCCTTCGTCCCACAGGTAGCGGCCTTCGCCGTGCGTAAAGGCAACGGGAAACCTCGCGTAGTTGCCCACCGTGAAGTTCTCGGTGAGCTCGACACTGGGCTGGGTTTTCTCGGCCACTTCAGGACGCTCCATCTTCTGTGTCGAGCACCAGCTCGGTGCCGACGCCGGTGTTGGTGAAGATCTCGAGCAGCACCGCGTGGCTGACCCTGCCGTCGATGATGTGGACCTGGCTCACGCCACCAGCCAGGGCGTCGAGCCCGCACTCTACCTTGGGGATCATGCCGCCTTCTATTGTGCCGCCGTCTATCCAGGTCCGCGCCTGGGGGGTCGAGACCCTGGGGGACAGCTCACCGTCGCTACCGCGTATGCCCTCTACGTCGGTGAGCAGCATGAGCTTGGCCGCGCCCAGCGCACGGGCGATGTGCGAGGCCGCGAGGTCGGCGTTGATGTTGTAACTGAGTCCGTCGCTGCCCGCGCCGATGGGGGCGATGACCGGGATGTAGTCGGTGGAGATAAATTTCTCGAGTACCCCGGGGTTCACCCGCGTCACATCGCCCACCTGTCCCAGGTCTACTGCTTCGTCGGAGCCCTCCACGACGACCTTCATCGGCACGGCTTCAAGCAGGCCACCGTCTTTGCCGCTCAGCCCTATGGCCTGACCGCCGTGGCCTTGTATCATCGACACGATCCCCATGTTGACGGTGCCGCCCAGCACCATCTCGACCACGTCCATGACCGCCTTGTCGGTCACCCGCATGCCCCTGACGAAGCGCGTCTCGACGCCGCTGCGCTTGAGTGCTTCGCCTATCTGCGGGCCGCCGCCGTGCACTACCACCGGGTTCAGGCCCAGCGATTTAAGCAGCACCACGTCCTCGGCAAAGCCGTCCCTGAGCTCATCGGAGAGCATGGCGGCGCCACCATACTTGATGACGATCGTGCGTCCTGCGAAGCGCTTTATGTAGGGCAGCGCTTCGAGCAGTACTTCTGCCTTGGCTATGAGCTCGTTCATCGGTGTTTTATGCAGCTTTCATCCGTACAGCCGGGCTGCGTTCGCCCGGCCGGCCGGAGTCAGAGAATATAGCGCGAAAGGTCCTGGTCTTCTACGATGGCCGACAGCTTTTCATTCACATAATCGGCGTCTATGAGCAGCCGGCTGCCCGAGCGCTCGGGGGCCTCGAAGGATATTTCGTCCAGCAGCCGCTCGAGCAGGGTGTGCAGCCGCCGTGCGCCCACGTTTTCAGAGCGCTCGTTGACCTCGGCCGCCATGCCGGCCAACGCGTCTATGGCCGACGCTTCAAATACCAGCTCCACGTTCTCGGTTTCGAGCAGGGCGGAGTATTGGCGTGTCAGCGCATTGCGCGGCTCGGTGAGTATGCGTACGAAATCGCCGCGGTCCAGCGCCTTGAGTTCCACCCTGACGGGAAACCGTCCCTGGAACTCGGGTATGAGGTCGGCTGGCTTGGCGACGTTGAAGGCGCCCGAGGCGATGAACAACACGTGGTCGGACTTGACCATGCCGTGGCGGGTCTTGATCGTGGAGCCTTCGACTATGGGCAGCAGGTCCCGCTGCACGCCTTCCCTCGACACGTCGGCCCCCATTGAGCCGTCACGACCGCAGATCTTGTCGATCTCGTCGATGAAGACTATGCCGCTTTCTTCAACCCGCCTGATGGCCTCGGTGGCGACCTCGCCCCGGTCAAGCATGGCCTCGGCCTCCTGGGCGGTGAGCTGTTCGAGCGCCTCGGGCACCTTGACCTTGTGCTGCCGCGGCTCGCGCATCCCCTGCAGAAAACTTCCGAGGCTGTCCTTGAGGCTCGACGTCGCGTCGTCCATTCCCTGCGGGCCGAGTATCTCGAGCATGGGCATCTGCTGGGTCGGCTCCACGTCGACTTCCCTGTCATCGAGTGCGCCCTCACGCAGCATGCGGCGCAGCTTTTCACGGGTGTCGGCGTTCTCGGGCAGGCTCTCCGGCCCGCCGGCGGCCACCATCGCAGGGTCCTTGCCCGGCAGCAGGGCGTCGAGCACCCGCTCCTCGGCCCGCTCGGCGGCCCTGGACTGGACCTTTTCCTTCTCTTCTTCCTCGACCATGCTTATGGCCAGCTCGGTGAGGTCGCGGATGATCGATTCCACGTCACGGCCTACGTAGCCCACCTCGGTAAAGCGCGTGGCCTCCACCTTGACGAAGGGCGCGTCGGCCAACTTGGCCAGCCTGCGCGAGATCTCGGTCTTTCCCACGCCGGTGGGGCCGATCATGATGATGTTCTTGGGCACGATTTCTTCGCGCAGCTCGCTGTCGACCTGCAGCCGCCGCCAGCGGTTGCGCAGGGCGATGGCCACCGCCCGCTTGGCATCCGACTGGCCAACTATGTAACGGTCGAGCTCCGACACGATTTCCCGCGGCGTCATCGGGTAGTCGTTCACGGGAGTTCCTCGATGGCTATGTTATCGTTGGTGTACACGCAGATACGGCCGGCGATTTTCATGGCCTCGCGCGCCGTGTCGGCCGCCGACAGCTCGGAGTGGGCCAGCAGCGCTCTTGCGGCGGCCAGCGCGTAGCTGCCACCCGAGCCGATGGCGATTACCCCGTCGTCGGGTTCTATGACGTCGCCAGCTCCCGAAATCAGTAACGAGGCCTCGCTGTCGGCGACGATGAGCATGGCCTCCAGCCTCCGCAATACGCGGTCGCTGCGCCAGTCCTTGGCCAGCTCCACGGCCGCGCGAACGATCTGGCCGTTGTGCTGATCGAGCTTGGCCTCGAACTTTTCAAACAGGGTAAATGCGTCTGCCGTGGCCCCGGCGAAGCCGCCCAGCACCTTGCCGCCATACAGCCGGCGGACCTTGCGGGCCGAGTGTTTCATGATCGTGTCGCCGGTGGACACCTGCCCGTCTCCGGCCATGGCTACCCGGTCGTCGCGGCGGACGGCGATAATGGTCGTTGCGTGCATCGCCGCAGAGGTTGCCCTGTTCGCGGCTAAGAATCCAAGCAGGCCCCCGTTTTCAGGGGCAGGGGCAGGGGCCAGGCGGGTGGGCAGGCTGCGTTCAGGCCCGCGGGTGGGCGCGGTCGTAGACCTCCGAGAGGTGCTTCATGTCCAAGTGGGTGTACTTCTGTGTGGTCGAGAGTGAAGCGTGCCCGAGCATCTCCTGTATGGACCTGAGGTCGGCCCCGCTTTCGAGCAGGTGGGTGGCAAAGGAGTGGCGCAGCGAGTGGGGTCCCACGCGCGCGCTCAGCCCCGACTCGAGCAGGCGCCGGTCGAGCACGCGCCCGGCGCTGCGCGAGCTCAGTCGCGACCCCGACCAGTTGACGAACACCGCGTCGACGTCGCTCCGCTTTCGCGTCCAGCCGTGGCGGTAGTGGGCCAGCGCGTCGAGCGCGCGGCTGCCCACCGGCACGATGCGTTCCTTGTTGCCCTTGCCCATCACCCTGACCACCCCGAGTTCCTGGTTGACGTCGGTCCAGTCCATGCCCACGCATTCGGAGGCACGCAGGCCACAGGAGTAAATGACTTCGAGCAGGGCGCGGTCCCTGAGCGAGCCGTCGTCGCTGCCCGCGGTCGACTCCAACAGGGTGTCGACGTCCTCTACCGACAGGCAGGGTGGCAACACGGCGGGCACGCGTGGGGACTTCATGCCCTCGCCCGGGTCGGCGAGCAGGCCGTCCCTCGAAAGAAAACGGAACAGGGTTCTGAGCGACGACAGGTTGCGGGCCAGGGTGCTGCGACGGCAGTCGGGCAGGCGCGAGGCGAGCCAGGACTTCACGGCCCCCGAGCCGGTGGCCACCAGCTCGTTGCAATCCGGCGACCGGCCCTGCATGAAGCCGCGCTCGTAGAGAAATATCACGTAGCGGCCTATGTCGCCCATGTAGGCGCGCACGGTGTTGGCCGAATGCCCGCGCTCGACGTGAAGGTAGCGGGCAAAGCCGAGCAACTCGCCCAACAAGGGCGCGTCGCTGGCTAGACCGGCCGCTTCGCGCGCCTGCTCCAGCCTGCGATGGGCGGTGGTTTCCCAGCCTGTGCCCGATCGAGATGAGTCTGCCTGTTCCACGACCACTGCTGACATGGTAACAATACTGCGGTGAGCCGACAAAGCATTAGTAACAGGCAGCGGTTTCTCCGCGGGGAAAGGGTCGAATTTGCCGGTCGCCGGGGCAACATCCTGGTGGGCGACGTTCATCGTCCCTCGAGTGAACGCTGCCCGTGGCTGCTGCTGTGCCACGGCATGGAATCCACCCGCGGCGGTACCAAGCAGCTGGCCATGGTCGAAAGATTCCTGCCCCTGGGCGTTGGCATACTGCGTTTTGACTTCAGCTACGTGGGCGATTCGGAGGGCAACTTTGAAGACCTGACGCTGAGTGGTGAGGTGGAAGACGCCCTGGGTGCGATGGATTTTCTGCTCGGCTTCGAGCCTGGTCTCTGCGTCATGGTGGGCTCGAGCCTGGGCGGAATGGTGGCGCTCAAGGCGGCCACGATCCTGGGCGGACAGTTGTCGGGTGTCGCAACGCTGGCCGCCGTGGCCGAGTCGTCGCTGTTTCTGCGTGGCGTGTCGGAGGCCGACCGCGAGCAGTGGCGCAGCAGTGGCAGTCGGCCCTGGGGTGACGCGAGTTTGCGGTCGAGTTTTCTCGACGACGCCGAGGGTTTTGAACTGCTCACCCGCCTGCCTTCGTTGCAACTGCCCACCCTCATCATGCACGGGGACGCCGATACCGTGGTGCCGGTGGAGCAGGCCCACAGCCTGGCGGCAGCCGCGGCCGGGCCAGTGCGCGAAGTAATATTTCCCGGCGTGGGGCATCGTTTTGAAGAGCCCGGTGCCCTCGAAGAACTGCTCGACACGCTGCAGGACTGGCTGACCGGGAGCGTGGGGTTCGAGCTTGCCTGAGACGCGCCGGGTAAGTTGCCCGGCCTGCTCGGCCGTGTACGAGTGGGAGGGGACCATGGGACGGCAGACCTGTTGCCCGGCCTGTTCGGCCTGGTTGCACTGCTGCATGGCCTGTCGCTTTTACGATACCAGTCGCTTCAATGACTGCGGCGAACCGACCGCCGACAGGGTGGTGGACAAGGATGTGGCAAACTTCTGTGACTACTGGGAGGCCAGCGCGGCGATTTCGCCGGGCGACGATACGGGGGGAGCAACGAGTGAACTCGAAAAACTGTTCAAGGGCGGCAGCTGAGCCTGCCGTAAATGGCCCGGCTACCGGGCGCCCGGTTGCCCGGGGAGTGATGGGTCTGTGCTTGCCACTGCTATTGGCCGCGGCCTTTGCGGCCTGCGGGCCGGCAGCGGGAACACCTGAGGCCGCGGCGAGAGACTTTCTCGATGCGCATTACCTGCTGGCCGACCTGCAGTCCTCCAGCCTGCTGACCACCGGCCTGGCGGCCAGCAAGGTGGGCGAAGAAATACGCCTGACCGAGGGGTTTGAGCGTGGTACTGACACCCGCATGCCGCGTATCAACTACCGGCTGGACCGGCAGTTCGCGGGTAGCGCTGGAGCCGTGGCTGGAGACGCGCCCGGAGTCGGCGCCGGCGACTCAGCCAGCGACGCTCAAGCGGTGATGATGGTGTACCGCCTCACCGTGTCGCCGGTGGGAGCCGAGCCCTTCGACAAGCAGGTGCTGCTGCGGCTTGAAAAGAGCGAGGGCAAGTGGCTGGTCAGCAACTACTCGGAGTCGGACGTCAGCGACCAGTAAATATCCAGGCGAAGATCAGTGGCCCTCGAAGCGCGGCGGTCGTTTTTCCATTATCGCTTTCATCCCCTCACGGGCATCGTCGGTATTGAAGGTCATGGCCTGGGTGGTCGACTCGAGCTCCATGGCTTCGTCGATGCTCCTCTCCCAGGTTCCGGCCAGGGTTTCCTTGACCGCCCGCACAGCCACCGGGCCGCTGCCGGCCACGCCCGCGGCCAACGAGGCTACCACCTCGTCGAAGTCTTCGCCCGCAGTGCGGTTGACTAGTCCCATCGCCAGCGCTTCGTCGGCAGTAACCAGGCGGCCGGTGTAGAGCAGCTCGGCGGCAACGGCAGGGCCCACCAGTCGCGGCAGCGTCCACGTGGCCGCCATTCCCGGGTGGATGCCCAGCTTTACGAAGGTCATGCCCACCTTGGCTTTCTCGTGTATCACGCGCAGGTCGGCACCCAGGGCAAAGCACAGCCCGGCACCTATGGCGTGACCGTTGATCGCGGCTATCGAGGGTACGCGCAGCGCGGTTATTGACAGAAAAAGCCGGTAGAAGCTCGATCCACCTCCCAGGCCGCTGCCGTCGCCGGCCAGGCCGGCCTCGTGGGCCAGGCTCTTGAGGTCGCCACCGGCGCTGAAGGCCCGTCCGCTGCCCCTTATGATCACCACGCGGCAGTGGGGGTCGGCGTTGATGCTCTCGACCGCCTGCTGTATCTCCCTCCCCATGGCGACGTTCATTGCGTTACGCTCATCGGGCCTGTCCAGGAGTATGGTTGTTACTCCCTGGTCGGTGCTGCTGAGTTCTATGGTTTCATACGACAAGCTTTCGTCCGACATCGTTGCTCCTCCGGGCGCCACCACGGGCATGGTTGTGGTTAGCGGCACGGGTGAACACTGTCAACGCGGCGCTGGTTGCTGCGGTACGGGTTGCTGGGCCGATGCGTAAGCTGCTGATAGCCGCCTGCGTCGCGCTTGCGGCGTTGCTGGGTTTTTCTCTTTCGTCGCTGCGCACCCGCATCGTGACCGACTTCGGGGTCTTCGCTGCCCGCGCACAGGAACTGCCCGGGGTGACTGCCAACTACGGCGCCGCGGGCCTGGTTTTCTTTCCTAGTCCGGCCGCCGAGATCAGCGACGTGGTCGTCAGCGTACAACGGGGCAAGCAGCCGGCCGTTGAAGTGGTCACGGCGGAGTCGGTGCGGATACGTCCGCGCCTGCTGCCCTTGCTCATGGGCAGGGTGGAAGCCGTCGGCGTAGAAGTTGTAGCGCCCACGCTTCGCCTGGAGATCGACAGGAATGGCGGGCATCTTTTTTCGGCCGGGAAACCCGGGCAGCATTCCGGCGAGCTCGTGTTGGCGCTGCTCGGACAAGTGCGATCGGTGATCGACGGTAGCGTTCAGCTGCTGGACAACAGCTATGATCCCCCGCTGACCCTGGAGCTCGGGGAGCTGGACGGCGAATTCTGGCGGGCCGCGAACGGTGGACTGGCGTTCACTGTAAAGGCTTCGCCCGCAGCTGGTGGCAGTGTGGTTTCTTCGGGCAGCCTGTTGCCGGGGGCCGGCCCGACAGGTGGGCACGGCCTGGATTTTGAGGTCGCCGTGAGCGGTGCCTCGCCGCAGTTACTGCGGGGTGCCATCGGAGACTGGTTGCCGCCGTGGCTGGTTGGCGAGCTTGATCTCGATATCAAGGGTGGCGGCTTCATTGGCGAGCGTGGCAACGATGATATGCCTGCCGAGCCGCTGCTGTTCGGCGTCACGGGTTCGGTGGGGCTGGACATGTACGATCGCCGCGATCGCCTCGAGCTGCAGTCGACCATGTCGTTGGACGATTCCCGGCTGCGCGTAAAGAGAGCCTCGCTCAGCGCTTACGGACAGGACTTTACCGCCCTGGGCTGGCTGAGCCGACGTAGGTCGGCGGAGGCTTCGATGAGGGTGCAGGCCGAGGATGTGGAGCTGGCCGCCCTCCTGGCTGACTTCGGACTGGAGGGGGAGCTGGTGCCGCAGACCACCCTGACGGGAACCCTCAAGCTCACCGGCACGCCCGAGGCCGCGGCGCTGCGCTACGAGGTGACCGCCGACTCGGTGGATCTCTCGCCTCTGCCCTGGTTGCAGATGCAGGCCACCGACACGAGCTTTGCGGGTGCTGTCTACAGCGTTAACGCCGACCTTTCGGTTTCTTTCAAGGCCCGCGAGTTCACGGCCGGCCCGGTGACGCTCAGCGACGCGCGCTCGGGGCTGGTGTGGTGGAAGGATGTATTCCGCCTCAACGCCATGAACATGGCCATCTGGGACGGCACGCTGTCGGTGGGTGGCGCAATACCGTTGGACAGCGGGGTATCGTTAGACAAGGGGGGCGAGAACCCCGAGGGCAGCGATATCCGGCTGAGCGTTGTCATCAACGACGCTGATGTTGAGGCGTTGCTCGTCGACGTCAGCGGCCTGGAGGGTTTGCAGGTAAGCGGCTCACTTGACGCCATGGCCGACCACGGTGGCCCTACCCGCAGCGAGCTCAAGTCTGCGGGCCGCCTGGCCCTGCACGACGGCGTGCTGGCTGGTGTGGACCTGATGGCTGTCGCCAGGGCAGCGCTGGAGGGTAGGCCGGTCGACGTTGCTTCCGGTGCCGCTGCAGCCACGGCATTTGACCGCCTGGCGATGGACTTCGTCAGCGACGGTGACGGCGTTCGCATAGCTAACCTGGACGTTCGTCTTGAGGGTGGCCGCCTTAGTGGTGGTCGCCTGTCAGGCTCCGGTCACCTGGCCGTTAGCAACAGGGATACAGCCAGTAAGAAACCGGCCAGCCTCGAGCTCGACTGCTTGCTGGAGCTGGGTGTAGACCGGAACCTGCGTGTGCCGTTGCGCATCAGTGGCCCCCTGTCTGCCCTGCGCGTGGAGGTGGACCAGGATTTTATCAGCCGTTACCGGGTAGGTGTCACCCCGCCCGTGGCGGACCTGCCGAGCGAGGAGATCCCCATGGAACTGCCGTCGCTCTACACACACTTCGGGCGCTGAGTCGTGTTTTCTGCGCTCGGGTTGGCGCTCATCGTGGCGCTCTCGTTCGCCGGCTGGAGGCTGGCCAGGCGTCGGCTGCTCGCCCGCAAGCTCAGGATGTTGCCCGGGGGCAGCTCTGACACCGCGAAGAAGGTCGGCGGGTTCAAAGAGATCGACGCCGAAATCGAGCGCCGGCGTTGCCACTGCGGCGGCCGTATGAAGAGCCTGGGCGAAGGCACCGCCGGTGGCGAAGACAGGCGCGTGCGCGTGGTGCGCGTGGAATGCGACGGCTGCGAAGAGCAGGGGTACCTCTACTTCGACGTGACCGCGGCCTACCACTGATGGCGGATCTGGTGAAAGACGGCCCGCCGCCCTCGTGGCCTGCCGATGCTTATAACGAGCGCCTGGGCCTGTACCTGCTGTTTGTCGAGCTGCCGCGCTGGGAGTGCGTGCATCTCAAGGTCCTGCTCGAGTCCTACGAGGGCGCCGGCGTTATCAGGACCGCGCTGCCGCACTATCGCGAAGGCCGGGCCCTCGTGGCCTTGCTGGCGGTGCCGGGTTCCTGTCAGCAGGTAGTCGCGGTGCTGGCCGACATAGACGACGTGTTGTTGGTGTCCGCGTCCGAGCTGCCGCCCGCGCTGGTCGAGTTGCAGTCCAGCGATCTGCTCGACGAACTGCGCGACTGATCGGTCGGCAGCGACGGAGGTCAGTCGTCGTTGCCTATATCTGAATTGTCAGTGTCGGCCTTGCGGTCGTGGCCGAAAGCCCAGGCGACGCCTATAGAGAGCAGGTACAGCAGCAGCAGCGGCAGCACCATCAGCATCTGCGACACGGCGTCGGGTGGCGTCAGTATGGCGGCCACCACGAACATGACCAGCACCGCGTAGCGTCCTTTCTGCAGCAAGGTTACATGGGTGACCAGCCCCGTTCTGGCCAGGAAGAAAGTCACGATGGGCATCTCGAAGGTGAGGCCGAAGGCCAGCAGCATGCGAGAGGTGAACGACAGGTACTCGCTGATGCGCAGGGTTGGCTCTATGCCTATGCGGCTGTACTCGGCCAGGAAGAAGGGCAAGCCGACGGGGAATACCACTCGGTAGCAGAACACGCCGCCGGCGACGAAAAAAATCGATCCGAAGAACACGAAGGAGCGCAGGTAGCGGATCTCTCCCAGGCGCAGCGCCGGCAGGATGAACAGCCACAGCTGGTAGAGGATGACGGGCAGGGCGACGAACAGCGCTGCTACCAACGCCACCTTCAAGCGCGTGAAAAAAGCCTCGGCCACGCCCGTGCCGATGAGTTTTACCCCCGGTGTTCCCTCGGCAGCGCTGAACAGCGGCGCCGTGAGCAGGTCGAAGAAGAACTCTGAACCGGGGTAGCACAGGGCGAAGGCCGCCAGCGTAGCGACCGCGGCGATGCCCAGCCTGCGCCTTAGTTCTTCGAGGTGGCCGCTGAGCGGGAGCTCGAGCTCGGCCATCAGTCGTCGTTCCGCTTGTCGCCGTCGCCGTCTTTGTCGTCGTCGGTATCGGGCTCAGCCTTGCCAGTCTCGGAACTCTCAGCTTCGGAACTATCAGCCTCGGAACTGGCGGGCGTGCGTTTCTTGTCTATGTTTTTCTCGTGGGCGCTGGCGGCCTGTTCCACCTGGTCCTGCACAACGATGCGCGCGTTGTCGAGCTCGGTGGTGATGTCGGAGGTGGCCCGTCGGAACTCGGCCAGTCCCTTGCCCAGCGACTTTGCCAGGTCGGGTAGCTTCTTCGGGCCTATCACCAGCAGGGCGATGACCAGTATTACAATAAGTTCCGTGGGTCCTATGCCGAACATCGTGCAGGGCTCACGCTAGGTGCGGTGCCTGTGGCTGTCAAGGTAGAGGTCGAGCCGGTTGACAGCGAGCTGCCTGCTGGCCCGGGTCAGCTATCCGGGCTAGACCGAGGTCGTGGCTATCACTGGTTTGCTTCGCGACGACAGGTTCCGTCTCCACGACCCCGGGGCGGGGCATCCCGAGCGCGCCGAACGCCTGGCGGCCCTGGACCTGTTGTTCGACGAGCCGAGGCACTCGTCGCTCGTGCGCGTCGAGGCCCGCGAGGCCAACGACGCGGAGCTGCTGGCGGTGCACGACCAGCAGCACGTTTCGCTGGTGGCCGGTAGCGCCGGCTCCGCGCTCACCCGCTTCGACGCCGACACGGTTGCCTGCAAGGATTCCTTCGAGGCCGCCCGCCTGGCCGCGGGCGGGGCCATGGCCCTGGCCGATGCCATAGTAGAGGGCCGCGTAGACAACGGTTTTGCTGCTCTCAGGCCGCCGGGGCACCACGCCGAGCGCGATCACCCGATGGGGTTCTGCCTGTTCAACAACGTGGCCGTCGTAGCCCAGCACCTGAGACGGGTGCACGGCGTGGAGCGCGTGCTGATCGTGGACTGGGACGTCCACCACGGCAACGGCACCCAGCACCGCTTCTACGACGACCCCGGCGTTATGTACGTTTCGTTGCACCAGTACCCCTGGTATCCGGGCAGCGGCGCTTGTGGAGAAACCGGCCAGGGCCCGGGCGAGGGATTTACCGTCAATCTGCCGATGGCGGCCGGCGCCGACTGGGCCGGCTATGAGTCGGCCTTCAGGGAGGTGCTGCTGCCGGTGGCCTCTGCGTTTGATCCTGACTTCGTACTCGTGTCCGCCGGCTTTGACGCCCACCGAGACGACCCCCTGGCACAGGTTGGCCTGGACGAGCACGACTTTGCCTGCATGGCCTCGGACCTGCTTGAGCTGGCAGACAGCTCGGCCGACGGGCGTGCGATGTTGCTGCTCGAAGGCGGCTACGAGCTGGGCGCGCTGAGCCGTTCGGTGGACTCGGTGCTGGGCGTGCTCGGCGGCCAACGCGTCCGCTGGCCGGGACAGGCCGAGGCCGGCCCCGACACAGAAAAAACCAGGCAGCTTCTCGCAGCGACCTGGGGCCTGTAGGCGTTTCCCGTTTCAGGGCAGCAGCGGAAAAATTTCAAGCGAGGCCGGCGCCAGCTGCTCGAGGTCGAGTTCCTCGGAATCGGCTTCGTCGATGTCCAGCCACGTCTGGTCTTCGTGCTCGGGCTCGCTGCCGCTGCGAAAACACTCGAGCCGTGGGTCTGTGTCTTGCAGGGACGCGCGCTCGCCGGTCTCGTGGTTGATCTGCACGCAGGTTATCCCCGGCGGCATTTCGAACTCCCTTACCGGCAGGCCCTCGTGCGCGCTGGTCATGTAGTCGAGCCACACCGGCGCCGCCACCCGTCCGCCGGTGCCGCGGGTACCGATCTCGCGGCTGTCGTCGTAGCCCACCCATACGCCCGTGAGCAGGTCGGGCGTGAAGCCAACGAACCACGCGTCGCGTTGCTCGTTGGTGGTGCCGGTCTTGCCGCCCGTCGGCCGTCCCAGCGCGCGCACGCCGCGCCCGGTTCCGTTTTCGACCACGCCCCTGAGCAGTCGCGACATCAGGTAGGCCGTCTGCTCGGTGAGCACGCGCACGGGCTCGGGCAGGTTTTCTTCGAGCACGTAGCCGCGTGAGTCTTCAACCCTGGTTATGAAAACCGGCTCGTGCAGGATGCCGCCGTCGGCAAAGGGCGTGTAGGCTCGCAGCAGGTCCTTGAGCGAAACCTCCGAGGTGCCCAGGCCTATGGACAGGTTGCGGCCTATCTTGTTGGTGAAACCGAAGCGCTTTACGTAGTCGACCACGGTGTCCACGCCCAGGTCCTGTACCACTCGCACGGTGACCACGTTGCGCGATTTCTCCAGCGCGCGCCTGAGCGTGGTGGGCCCGTAAAAGCGGCGGCTGTAGTTCTGCGGCCGCCATACGCTCAGGTGGTCTACGTACTGTATGGGTGCGTCGAGAATGACGCTGGCCGGCGTGTAGCCGTTGTCCAACGCGGCAGCGTAAACAAAGGGCTTGAAGGCCGAGCCCGGCTGTCGCCTGGCCTGGGTGGCGCGGTTGAACTCGCTCAGCGCGAAGTCAAAACCGCCGACCATGGCTTTTACCTGTCCCGTTGATGGCTCGACCGACAACAGCGCGAGCTGCACCTGCGGTTCCTGCCGCAGCAGCAGGGTGGGCTTGTCGTCGTGCACCTCGGCTACCAGTTCAACGAGGTCGCCCACGCGGAATCCGCGCGGCGAAACGCCGGGTTTCCACTCCAGCCCGGCCACGTCGATGGCCGACTGCTGGGGACCCACGGCCACCCTGATGATGTCGCCGTTGACGGCCACGACCACGCCCTCGTAGTCTCCGTTTTCGTTGAGCGTCTCCAGGGATTCGTCGGCGCGGTCGGCGGCCAGGCGCTTATCGAGTTCGTCGGCCTCCAGGTGTCCCACCGGCCCGTGGTAGCCCAGCAGCACGTCGATGTTGTAGGCGCCGTCGCGCACGGCCCGTTCGGCCGCCGCCTGCATGTCCAGGTCCATGCTCGTGTAGACCTCGAAACCCTTGTGGTAGGTAGCTTCGCGCCCGTAGGCTTCGGCCAGGTAGCGGCGCACGTACTCGGTGTAGTAGCTGCCCACCTTGCCGGCCCGCTTGCCCCTGGGCTGGACCTCGGCGTGGTGGCTGCTGGCCGAAGCGTAGGTGCGCGTGTCGATAAAACCTTCTTCGTGCATGCGCCTGAGCACGTAGAGTTGTCGCTTGCGCGCGCCCTCGGGGTTGCGCGTGGGTGAGTAGCGGCTGGGAGCCTGCGGCAGCCCGGCCAGCAGGGCCGCTTCGCCGGCGTTGAGCTCGGCTACTTCCTTGCCGAAGTAAGAACGCGCCGCTGCGCCCACACCGTAGTTGCCGTCGCCGAGGTAGATCTCGTTGAGGTAGAGGTAGAGGATCTCGTCCTTGCTCAGCTCTTTCTCGAGCCTGAGCGAGAGCATGATCTCGCGCAGCTTGCGGCGGTAGCTGCGCTCGGGAGACAATACCAGCGATTTGACCACCTGCTGGGTTATGGTGCTGCCGCCCTGTACGACGGTGCCCGCCTTGAGGTTGGCAAGGAAGGCCCGCGCGATACCACGCGGGTCGATGCCACGGTGGCGTCGGAAGTCGGAGTCCTCGGCTGCAATGAAGGCGTTCTGTACCAGCGGCGTGATGTCGTTGACGGCCACCAGGTAGCGTTTCTGAAAATAAAACTCGTCGACCAGGCGCTTGTCGTGGGTGTAAACGCGGGTCGCTACCGGCGGGCGGTAGTCGAGCAGGCCGTCCATGGGTGGCAGCTGCGTCCAGTACTGCTGGTATAGTATCGACCCCAGCACGCCGGCAGCTCCGCCCAGGGTTATGGCGAGCAAGGCAAGAATCCATCGTAAACGTTTCACGGGGGCAACGTGTAAAGGGTATCCACGGTGGGCCCTTTGGTCAACGAAGGGCTTGCGGTCTCGGTCGTCCGGGGACAGGTTCAGCCCGTGGGCAATCGAAATCATTTCGTGCTGGCACTGGGTGGATTCGACCCCAGCTGCGGTGCCGGGGTGCAGGCCGACCTGCGGACTTTTGAGGCCATGGGGGTGGCCGGGGTCACCGTGGTGACGGCCGTGACCGTGCAATCGGGCGGGCCGGTGCTGCGGGTTGAACCCGTGGCCGCTGATCTAGTTGCCGAACAGTTCGATGAGCTGGCCCGCTGCCTTGAGCTGACGGTGGTCAAGTGCGGGCAATTGCCCCTGCCCGAAACCGCCGAGCTGCTGGCCTGTCGCATAGAAAGGCTGGGCCTGCCGCTTGTGCTCGACCCGGTATTTGAAGCGGGGCAGGGCGGGGCGCTGGCCACCGGGCCGGCTCGCGAGGCGGTGGTCGAGAGGCTGTTTTCGCTCAGCACCGTGCTTACCGTGAACGCGCCCGAGGCGGCGGCCTTTACGGGCGCAAAAGTCGATGACCTCGACCAGGCCGAGCGCGCCGCCGAGGCCCTGCTGGCGCGAGGGCCCCAGGCGGTGGTGGTCAAGGGGGGGCACCTGGCCGGCGACCCCGTAGACATACTCGCCACCGCGACAGGCGTATTGCGATTGCCTAACGGCCCACGACGCGGGGCGGCGTTGCACGGAACGGGTTGCGCCTTTGCCAGCGCCCTGGCGGCGGCGCTGGCGCTCGGGTTGGCAATAGAAGACGCGCCCCTCGAAGACGCAGTCCTCGAAGACGCAGTGCGGCAGGCGCAGGCCCACGTTCGCAGCTTGTTTGACGGGGCTGTCGAGCTCGCCGGCGGGGGTTCGATACGGCGGCCTCCGTCTACTACCCCCGGTTCGCAGATGGGGTGATTGTAAGCTGCCCTGCGGCTGTTGTATATTCCGCGCGGCGGGGCGTGGGCGGTTCCAGTAAAAAAAGTGGTCAAGGAAAACGTCGGCATGGTGCCGGCGAGAGTGCCCAGCTGCGCCTTCTCGAACGCATCACCGTGTTGGTCGGGCGCACCGAGGACACCCACGAGGCGCTCGAAGGCGTGGTCAAGCTGGTGGCGTCGCACATGGACGCAGAAGTCTGCTCGCTTTACAGCCACGACGTAGAAAGCGGCAACCTGACCCTGGCCGCTACCCAGGGCCTGCCGGCCCGCAGCATAGGTAGGGTGAGCATGGCGCGCGGCGAGGGGCTGGTCGGCCTGGTGGTCAAATCCAGCGAGCCGCTGCGAGTTGAAGACGCACTGGCCCACGAAGCCTTCAAGTTTTTTCCCGAACTCGGCGAGGAGAAGTACCACTCCTTTCTTGGCGTGCCCGTGGGGGACGGCAGTGGCATGCTGGGCGTGCTGGTCGTGCAGTCACGGCGCCGCCGCAGGTTTACTGATGACGAGGAGCGCCTGGTTCGCGCCGTGGCCGGACACGTACATGCGGTCATGGTCAACGCCCACCTGGCCGATCAACTGCAGCGCGAAGAGGCCGAGCGCGAGCGTTATCGCAGAGGCATGGCGCGGGCCATCAAGAGGCTCGAAAGCTTCGAGAAGCAGGCCGTTGCCACGGCCGAGGAAGATGACGGGGAGAGCCCCAGGCATCTCAACGGGCAAGGTGCTTCGCCCGGTTTCGGCATGGGCCGGGCCTTCTGTGTACGCGAGCCGGCCGACCTCGAGCTGGTCGAAGACAAGCCCGGCGGCGGCGAGTCGGTGGAGCTCAAGCGCTTCAGCGAGGCCTTGGACCGCAGCGCCGGCGAGGTGGAGCAGTCGCGCGTGCGCATGCGCATGCTGGTGCCCGAAGTGGGCGGAGCCCTTTACGAGGCCCTGAAAATGGTGCTCGAAGACCCATCTTTCTCGCGCAAGGTGGGTGAGCAGATATCCGAGGGCATGGCCGCCGAATCGGCGCTCAAGCGGGTTATTAACGAGTATAGCGAGAGTTTCAGGAACATGGCCGACGAGTACCTCAGGGAGCGGGTGGCCGAGGTGCGCGACGTGGGCCAGAGGGTGCTGCGCAACCTGATGGGAGTACGCAGCGTGCTCGACGCCGTGAGCGACGACGCGATACTGGTGGCCCACGAACTATCACTTTCGGATCTCGCCATGGTCGATTACACGAGGCTGCGCGGTATCGTTACCGCCAGCGGTGGCACGACCTCGCACGCGGCCATACTGGCCAAGTCGCTGGAGATACCCACGGTGGTGGGCGTAGAGGGAGTGCTCGAGGCTTGCGGCGATGGCGATCCGATCATCGTTGATGGCAACTCGGGTGCGATCTACATACGCCCCACTGACGAGGTTGACGCTGAGTACCAACGCCTGGATGGCAACTACCGGGCCTTCCAGGAGGAGCTGTCCGACCTGCGCGACGAGCCCGCCGAGACACTGGATGGCTACAGGATATCGCTGATGGCCAACGTGGGTCTGCAGGCCGACCTGGATTTTGCCCGCGAGCATGGAGCCGAGGGCGTGGGCCTGTACCGTACTGAGCTTCCGTTTCTCTCCTACCGTGATTTTCCGGGCGAAGATGAGCAGGTAGCGCTGTACCGCAGCGTGTTCGAAAAGATAGACCCCCAGCCGGTGACCATACGCACACTTGATCTCGGAGCCGACAAGTATCCATTCAGCGGCGAAAGGTCGCCCGAGGCTAACCCCTTCCTCGGCTGGCGGTCGATACGGATATCGCTCGAGGTTGAGAGCCTGTTCCAGGAACAGTTACGGGCCTTACTGCGCGCGGGCAGGGGCTACTCGCTGCGCGTGTTGTTTCCCATGATAACCAGCGTCGAAGAACTGCGCCGGGCCAGGGAGATCTACTCTGAGTGCGTGGCCGATCTTGAATCCGAAGGCGTGGGCCTGCCCGACGACGTTGAACTGGGTGCAATGATCGAGGTGCCGTCGGCCGTGCTGAGGGCCGACACCATCGTCAGGGAAGTCGATTTCGTGTCTATAGGCACCAACGATCTCATCCAGTACACCCTCGCCGTCGACCGCGACAACCGCCGCGTCGCATCAATGTACCAGTCCCTGCACCCCGCCGTGCTCGAATCGGTGGCCAAGGTGGTGCAGGCGGCCCATTCTGCGGGGCGTCGGGTGGCGATGTGCGGGGAGATGGCGGGTGATCCCCTGTGTACGCTTTTTCTTCTCGGTACGGGCATCGACGAACTCAGTATGGGGCCGATTTATATCCCCGTAGTGAAGAAGCTCATACGGGCCGTCAAGCGCGAAGACGCGGAAGTAGTGGCCAAAGAGGTGCTTCGCTACGACACGGTAGAAGAAATAAAGGGATATTTGTTCTCTTCGCTGCGAGATCTCGGCCTTATAGAACTTGTCGAGACTTTTTCGTAAGTTACAGCGTTCGCCGGGGCCGCGGGAAGGCGAAGTTCAGGGCTGAAGAGCACACTTTAGCCCGCATAATCACAGGCAGAACTTGACAGTCGGCCGACTCTCACTAAGCATGGAGCTACTAAAAAAACACGCCCTAGGTGAAGGGGAAAATCATGACAAAGACACAATTGGTAGAAAAACTCGCAGACGCCACCGACTTATCGAAAGCACAGTCGGCCCAGGTGTTGGAAGAACTGTCCCAGATAATCGTTTCGGCGGTTAAAGCTGGGGACCCGGTCAAGCTGCCGGGCCTGGGAACCTTCAAGAAGAGGGAGACCAAGGCCAGGCAGGGTCGTAATCCGCAGACCGGTGAGCCGATTCAGATCCCGGCTCGCACGAAGGCCGCTTTCAGTGTGGCCAAGGCCTTTAAAGAGGCCGTTCTCGGAGCCTGATCGATTGTCCCCCGGGCTCATGCCCGGGGGACATATCGTGTGGTCAGCCTCCAGGCTGGCGTTTCTGCTTGCGGGAACGAAATCGCTCGACGATTCTATCTGTGGCCCGGTAGAATACCGGGACCACCATCAGCGTCAGCACCGTTGACAGGATCATTCCTGTCACCACGGCCACGCCCAACGGTCGCCTGCTCTCGGCGCCTGGACCACTGCCCAACGCTATGGGCAGTATCCCGAATATCGTAGAAAACGCTGTCATCAGTATCGGCCGCAGGCGCACTGCTCCGGCTTCGAGTATGGCTTCGCGTATTTCTACGCCGCGCGCACGCAGGATGTTTATGTAGTCGACCAGCAGTATCGAGTTCTTGGTCACCAGTCCCATGAGCATGATGATGCCGATGAAACTGTACATGTTCAGGGTCATGCCGGTGACCAGCAGTCCCGCGAGGGCACCGAGCACCGCCAGCGGTAGCGCCAGCATGATGGTGATGGGCTGGATAAAACTTTCGAACTGGGCGGCCAGTACAAGGTAGATGGCCATCACCGCGAACAGGAAGGTCAGCGATAGTCCGCGCGAGCCACGGGTATACTCGCGTGACTCCCCGGCAAGATCGGTGGTGAAGCCCTGCGGCAACAGGTCAGCGGCGAGTTGGGAAGTGCGTTCTATGGCCTGCCCCAGTTCCAGGTCCTCCAGGTTGGCCTCCACCACCACGGCCCTCTTGCGGTTGTAGTGTATGACTTCGCTCGGTCCCACGTCTTCGGTCACCGTGACCACGTTTTCAAGCGTCACCAGCTCGCCGCTGCTGGTCCTGACGTAGATGCCCGACAGGTCGCCGGGCGACAGGCGGTGCGCGGCTTCGAGCTGAAGGATCACGTCGTAACGCTCGTTGCCCTGCCTGAATCGCGAAACGTCGGCGCCACCGAGCAGTATGCGCAGCGAGTCGGCTATCTCCAGCGGCGATATGCCCAGGGCTGCTGCCTTTTCGCGGTCTATCTCCACGTTGAGCTGGGGCTTGTTCATCTCGAGGTCGGTGTCGACGTCGATGAAGCCGGGCTCGTCTTCGAGCGCGGTCTTCATCACCAAGGCCTGCCTGGCCAGCTCGTCAAAGTCGTTGTGCTGGATGACGAACTGCAGCGGTTTACTGCGGCGGCTGCGCTGCAGTGCGTTCGAAGTAAGAAAATACGCGTCGGCTCCGGCTATCGAGGCGGCTCTTCCCCTGAGCTCGCCCAGCACTTCGGCCATGCTGCGTTCGCGTTGGTCATGGGGCTGAAGTCCGACGAACATTATGCCGCTGTTCACCTTTCCCGGTCCGCCGCGGGTTATGGCGAGAATGGAAAAGTAGGTTGCCACTTCGGGAGTAGTGTCGAGCAGTTTTTCAACCTGTCGCTGGTAACGATCCTGGTAGTCGAGGGTCGATCCTTCAGGGGTGCTGATAACGGCAACAAAATACCCACGGTCGTCCTGGGGCAGGAACTCTTTGCCCACTAACTTGAACAGCAGCCCGCTCACCACTATCGCTAGCAGCAGCAGCGCCGCCAGCCAGCGTCCGTGGTTGAGCGCCCACTCGAGCGCGCGTCGGTAGCCTCTTGAAAGGGCCTCGACGTCGGAGTCGAAACGCCGCGCCATGCTGCCCAGCACGCCCTCCCTTCGCGTCGTGCTGCCCACCGAAAGGAACCTCGAGCAGAGCATGGGCGTGAGCGTGAGCGCCACGAAACTCGACGCGCTGACGGCCACCGCAACTGCGATGCCGAACTCGTAGAAGAACCTGCCCACCACGCCCGACATGAAGGCAATGGGCACGAATACTGCGAGCAGGGTGAGGGTGGTAGAGATGACCGCGAAGGCTATCTCACCGCTGGCAGTGATGGCCGCCTGTATGCGCGTGGCCCCGTTTTCCATGTGGCGGTATATGTTTTCCACGACGATGATCGCGTCGTCTACCACCACGCCTATCACCAGTGTCAGGGCCAGCAGGGTGAGGTTGTTTATTGAGAAATCGAGGAAGTAGAGCATCCCGAACGCGAACATGATGGCCACCGGCATCGTTATGCTCGGGATCAGCGTGGTGCGCATGCTTTGCAGGAACACAAATATGACCAGCAGCACCAGCACACCGGCCACGACCAGCGACTGCTTTACCTCGCGCACCGAGTCCTCGATGAAGCCCGACTGGTCGTAGGCGATGTCGAGTTTGTAGCCTTCGGGCAGTTGGCCGTCGAGCCGTCGGTGCAGGTCTTTTACACCCCCGGTTACCGTGAGCGTGTTCGACCCCGACTGCTTTACTATGCCCAGTCCCGAGGTGGGCGTGCCGTTGAACCTGGCCCGGGTGCGCTCGTTGTTAAATCCGTAGCGGGCCTTGCCCACGTCACCTACTCGAACCGGGCGCCCGTTTCTCGTCGCGACCACCAGCTCCTCGAACTCTTCGGGCGAAGAAACCTCGCCGTGCGTCCGCACTACGAACTCGCGCCATTGGCCTTCCACGCGGCCCGAGGGAAGCTCGACGTTACGGGTCACCAACGCGCGCTCCACGTCGCCCACCGTGATGCCATGCGCGGCGAGCCTCGAGCGGTTCAGTTCTATGCGTATGGCCTTGCGGTTGGACCCACCCACGAGCACGCTGCCCACGCCGGGCACACCCTGGGCCAGCGGCTTGATGACCTTGTCGACCATGTGCATGCGTTCAAAGGGGTTGCGGGTACTCGAGTGCAGGGCGAGCCACATGATGGCCTGTGCGTCGATGTCGACCTTGGATACGCGGGGCTGCTGGGCGTCTTCGGGCAGCCGCCTGCGCACGCGCGAAACCTTGTCGCGCACGTCCTGGGCGGCGGAGTCTATGTCGCGGTGGAGCTCAAACTGCAGGGTGATGCTACTGACCTGCTCGGTCGATACCGAGCGGATGAACTGCACGCCTTCTATGCCGTTGAGTTCTTCTTCGAGCACCTCGGTGATCTCGGTTTCTACTACCTGCGCACTGGCGCCGGGCAGCACCGTGGAAACCGAGATGACCGGAAAGTCGACGGCGGGTAGTTCGCGGACCGGCAGGCGCGAGTAGCCAACGAGTCCTACCGCGAGCAGCGACAGCGACAACACGGTGGCCAGGACGGGGCGCTTGATACAGATCTCGGGCAGGAACATGGCTTCAGTCGTCGAGGCCGGTGGCCACGGGGTCTCCGTCGGCCAGGCGATGCTGGCCCGCAATTACCACCTGCTCGCCGGCCTCCATGCCCGCGCGCAGCTCGACTCCCCCGGGAAGACGCTCGCCCAGGGTCACGGACCTGCGCAGGGCCTTGCCGTCGGTGACCACGAACACCCAGTGCTCTCCACCTACGCCCAGGATGGCCTGTTCGGGGACAACCACGCTGTCGGGGCGTGACTCGAGCACCAGGCTCAGCTCCACGAACTGTCCGTCTCGAAGCAGGCCGTCCTGGTTGCTGACTTCGGCCTTGAGTCTCAGCTGCCGGGTTTCGCTGTCCACGGCGGGGTCTATGAAATTGACCATGCCCTGCACGACTTCGGATCGTCCGGGTACCGTGACACGAACGGGTGTGGACTCCTTGACCAGGGCCGCGTGCTTGTCGGGAACGCCAAAGCTTATTTCCACCGGCGTGGAGTCGGTGACAACGACCAGGGTCGCGCCTGAGCGAACAAAGTTGCCGATGTCGTAGTGCCTGTATCCTGACTCGCCATCGAAGGGGGCCAGCAGCCGGTACTCTTCGAGCCCGCGGGTGGCGAGGTCGAGTGAGGCTTCGTTCTCGCGCACGGATGCCTGCGCCCCGAGGTGGTCGGCCCGGGCGGCCTCGAGTTCTTCGACCGATACCAGCTCGTCGCCGAAAAGCCGCTCGATTCTGGACTGCCGTTGCCTGCTGACCACGGCGCGGGCAACGGCGTTGTCCAGCGCCGCGCGGGCCACGTTGACCGACGCGCGGGCCTTGCTGTCGTCGAGTTGCACGAGCATCTGGCCCCGGGAGACGGTAGCGCCTTCTTCGAATCCCAGCCCGGTGATGACGCCGTCGACCTGCGGGCTTATTTCGGCCCTGAGGCTGGCCTTGACGTTGCCCACCGCGTCAAAGCGCACTTCGACCATGCGGCTTTCGGCTTCCGCGAGGGTGACGGCAGCGCGCCGTTCGGGCCGCGAAGAATCGTCGTCCGAGCAGCCGCAGGCCAACAGCACGAGCGTGCAGCAGGAGGTCAGTACGATGAGCCGACGTGCGGATAAATTAAGGTCGAACATGGCAACGATAGAAGATTGAGGGGGCACCGCGCCAGCCGTGCAGCAGCCCAGTGTCCGAGATTAGCAGGCACAGGGCAAACAGGTAGGGGTAAAACAGCCGCCACGGGGGTCGTTCGCCCCCTCACACGGGGGGGTAGGCCCGGTTGTGCGCGTTGGTGTCAGCCTAGGTGATTTGAGAGCCAGTCGATCAGGGCCTTGGTGGCGTCGGGGCGCAGTCCGAGACCCGGCGAGCCCTTGTCCGATACTTCCTGCATCAGCGAAGAGTCGCTTCCCTCGATGCTGACGAGCGTGGTTTCAAGCTTCGAGCCCTCATTGTGTTCGCGGGCGTCGAGCACGAAACGCCCGCGCTGGTACAGGTCATCGGGGTACTTGTCACCCACGACCAGCAGCAGCGGCGAAGTGAGCGACAACGCGAGTCGCTCGCCCACCTGGTTGCCCAGCAGGGCGACTCCATTCAGGGGGTTAATATTCTCAAAACGCTCAAATATGGCGCCTATGGTTGCGGTGCCACTGCCGTGTCCGACCAGGAACACTCGCCCGGTGTCCACGCGGGCGTGGTCGATGGCCCGCGTGTAGGCCTCCAGCGCGTTGGACCTGTCTGTGGCCCAGTGTCCGGGGCTGCTTCGGCCCGCGCCCGGCGCGTCAAAGCGGAAGACCGCGTAGCCCTTGTCTACCAGCAACTCGGCCAGGCGCTCATACACACCCTTGCCGAGTTCAAAGTCCGCTCCCGGCGGCCAGCCGTTTCGGTCCACGCGTCCACCCGGGGGAATGATGACCACCAGTGGCGCCAGCCCCGCTGACGGAAAATCCCACTGCGCGGCGAGCACGGCGTCCACGCTTTTGAACGTGGTCTGCACCGTGGACGGGCGCTTTTCGATTTCGCCGCCACCCCCTGTGACGGCCGCCGTCGCTGTGCCTGTCGCCAGCAGCAGGCCGAAAGCCAGTGTTGCTAGAGCTTTCGTTTTGCGAAGTACCAATCGGTGACCTCCAGGCCGGTGTCCTTCGTCCGTTGCTCGGCATCGCTCACGGTCAGCGGTGGCGGTTGGATGACGTCATCGCCTTCCTTCCATCCCTCGGGTGTAGCCACCGCGTGCTCGGTCGTGGTCTGCAGCGACACAAGCAACCTGAAAATCTCGTCGACGCTACGACCGTTGGTGAGCGGGTAGTAGACCATGGCGCGCAGCAGGCCCTCGGGGTCGATGACAAACACGCAACGAACGGTGGCCGTGTTGCTCGCGCCCGGGTGCAGCATGCCGTAGGCCGTGGCCACAGTGGTGTCGAGGTCGGCGATCAGGGGAAAGGGTATCTCGACGTCGAAGTTCGACTTGATGTTCTGCACCCAGGCGATGTGCGAGTAGATGCTGTCGATGGAAAGTCCGATGAGCTGCACGCCCCTGGCGGCAAACTCGTCGTTGCGGCGGGCGAACTCCATCAGCTCGGTGGTGCAGACCGGGGTGAAGTCGGCGGGATGTGAGAACAGCACCACCCACTTGCCCTTGAAGTCCTCGAGCTTGATAGGTCCGTGTGTTGATACGGCCTCAAACGCGGGCGCGGGCTCAAGCAGCCTGGGCAGGGACGTTACTGCCTGTTCGGTAGTGTTTTCGCTCATGTCGTGTGTCTCCGGTCCAGCGGCGGCCTGCCGCGGGCTCGGGCCTAATGTGCTGCCCGGGTGGCTGTCTTGTCAAGGCGCGGCAGCCCGGGCGGGCAGCGCCGGCCCTTGCTTATCGGTCGTATGCGCTCGGCGGGCTCAGAACTGTTCGTCGTCAAGCGGGCGGTACTGAAGTGCTTCGGACAGGTGCGCGCAGCTCACTTCGCTCTCGCCGCCGAGGTCGGCGATGGTCGACGACACGGCCTGCAGGCTGCGAGTTGACCGAGCCGACAGGTCCATGGCCTCGCTGGCCTTGCCCAGGAGTTCTTCTGCTGCCGAGGAAAACGGCAGGCGAGTTCGGCCGCGCAGGTGGCGGCGCCCTGCCGCGCTTTGTACACGTTTGCGGACGGTAGCCGAGTTTTCAGGGCTCGTGCCCGGATCCATTTCGGCAAAGCTGATCCTGGGCACGTGTATGTGCAGGTCTATGCGGTCGAGCAGCGGGCCGCTAATGCGATTCCTGTAACGCCGCAGTTGATGGTCGCTGCAGCGACACTCGCGCCCCGTGCAGCCCCTGAAACCGCAGGGGCAGGGGTTCATGGCGGCAACGAGGAGAAAGTCGGCAGGGAAGGTCACGCTGCCCGCTGCGCGACATATGGTGAGCTCCGCTTCTTCCAGCGGCTGCCGCAGCTGGTTGAGCACGGCCGGCGAGAACTCGGGCAGCTCGTCGAGGAAGAGCACGCCCCGGTGCGCCAGGCTGATCTCTCCAGGTCGTATGCCTGGCCCGCCTCCGCCCACCAGGCCGGGGCCGCTCACCGCGTGGTGGGGTGCGCGAAAGGGCCGCTCGGTCACCAGGGCGCCACCGGCCACGCCCGCCACGCTGTGCACGGTGGTGACCTCCATGGCTTCGGCCACCGAGAGTGCCGGTAGCAAGCCGGGTAGCCTGCGTGCGAGCATGGTTTTGCCTGCGCCCGGTGGACCGCTCATGAGCATGTGGTGGCGGCCGGCGGCGGCGATCTCCAGTGCCCGGCGCGCCGATTGCTGACCGTGTACGTCGATGAGGTCGGAATCGGTGTCGGCTCGCTGGGCCAGCAGCGCCTCGGCGTTGACCACTACCGCCGCCGCCTTGAAGCCCGAGCGCAGCAGCGAGAGGGTTTCCCCGAGGCTGTCGACACCGTACACGGCGAGGCCGCCGGCAAGCGCGGCCTCTTCGGCGTTGGCGCGCGGCAGCACCAGTCGCTCGAGCCCGCGGCGCGAGGCGCACAGGGCGGCCGGCAGGGCGCCGTTTACTGCGCGCACCTGCCCGTCCAGGCCGAGCTCTCCGAGGAAGGCCGTGCCACGCACCTGCTCGGTGTCGCTCAGCCCGGCGGCCGTAAGCAGGGCGATGGCGATCGACAGGTCGAAGGCCGAGCCCGCCTTGCGCCGGGACGCCGGCGACAGGTTCACAAGGCCACGCCCGCGAGGAAAGTCAGGGGTGGTGGCCCTTATGGCCGACCGCACGCGCTCGCGGCCCTCCCTGACGGCGGTATCGGGCAGTCCTACGAAGGTGAGCTGGGGCAGGCCGGTGGAAACGCTGGCCTCCACGCGGACCAGGTAGCCTTCGACGCCTTCGTGCGCACAGGTATTGGTACTAGCCAGCACCCCGCTAATCTGTCAGGTCGGCGCGTGGTTACTCAACGCATTGGATGTAATATAACGGTGACTGGGCCGTGAGACAGTGATATTGAAGAGCCGGATAAAGAGAAGCCTATGCTTGTGATGGTAGACAACTACGACTCGTTCACCTGGAACCTCGTCCAGTACCTTGGTGAACTCGGTGCCGATGTGGTTGTTCATCGCAACGACGAGGTAACTCCGGAAGAAATAGAGCAGGCCGGGCCCCGCGGGGTGGTGGTGTCGCCTGGCCCGTGCACGCCGCGTGAGGCGGGTATCTCGGTGGAAGTCGTTCGTCGCTTCGCCGGCAAGCTGCCCGTGCTGGGGGTCTGCCTGGGCCACCAGTGTATCGCCAGCGCCTTCGGTGGCAAGGTGGTGAGGGCCGACAGGCTGATGCACGGCAAGACCTCGCCCGTGGAGCACGACGGCCAGGGTGTCTTCAAGGACCTGCCGCAGGGTTTTATCGCCACGCGCTATCACTCGCTGGTGGTCGAGAGAGAAAGCCTGCCCGCCGAGCTCGAGGTCAGCGCTTGGACGGCCGAGGGCGAGATCATGGGCATACGCCACAAGCAGTTGCAGGTTGAAGGCGTGCAGTTTCATCCCGAGTCGATACTCACCAGCGAGGGCAAGGCGTTGCTCGGCAACTTTCTCGGCATGGTCACCGGCGGCGAGTCGGGTCCATGAAGAGTCGGCCCGCGCGCGCTCTCGGGCTGGCGTTGATGGCGCTGCTGGTTGTTGTCGGCGGCTGTGGCCCGCGCCGTGCCCCCGGACCATCCGGCGGCGGCTCTTCGGGGCCGGCTTCGATCAGCCGAACGCCAGGCGGGGTGGCCGTACCCTCGGGCTACCAGGCCGCCGTCAGCCTTGGCTCGGCGGCCGATGGGTGGGTCGTACTGCTGGCCGACCGGCTGCGCGACGGTGATTTTCGCTTGGCCCGGATGGGCAACAGGGTAAAGGCCAACCGCAGGGTCACGCTCGAAGACGGCAACAGCGTAACCCTGCTCGGACACAGCTACCCGGTAGAAAGCGCCGACGGTGCCGGTCCTTTCGTGTTGCGGCTGGAAGCCGAAGTTTTCAATCGTGACGGCGGTGCCCTGCTGGCCCTTTCCTGGAGCAGCCCGGGGCTCGAGTTTTCGCTCGACACGCTCGAACGTTTTCTGCGCGATGTCGCAGTCGACACCAACGCTTCCGACACCAACGCTTCCGACAGCGCTGCGGCCGGCCCACCCGACATCCATTAACTCCAAGGCATTGCAGACCGGGGTCGCTCGGTAGTAGGCAATGGGGGTGAGTATTCCCCCCGACGACGAACTGTTGTGCCTGGTCGCTCTTTCCGACATGCGCGGAGCATGGGGTGTACCCTGGCGACGCCTGGTGGCCGATTTCGGCTCGGCACGGGCGTTGTGGGCGGCTTCTGATGCCGAGCTCGAGCGGGCGGGCTTCAACGAGCGTGGACGGCGTCGCCTGCGCAACTTCAAGGCCTGGGAAATTCTGCGCCGCCGGCTCGACGGCTGGCGCCGTCAGCGGGTCGAGGTCTGCGGCCTGGGCGACACCGCTTACCCCGCCGCCCTGCTCACGGTGGAAGACGGCCCACTGGTCCTCTACTACCGGGGTGCCACTCCCTCTGTCCACCGCCTGGCCGTAAGCGTGGTGGGCGCGCGCAAGGCGAGCGACTACGGTCTGCGCACGGCCCGCCGCCTGGGTCGCGAAGCGTCGGCTTGCGGGCTGGTGGTGGTGAGCGGCATGGCGCGGGGGATTGACGCCGAGGCGCAGCGCGGTGCACTCGAAAACGGAGCGAGCGTGGCCGTGCTCGGTTGCAGCCCCGAGCGGCCTTACCCGGAGTCGAGCAGTCGGCTGTACCGGCAACTGCTTGAGCGGGGGACGGTGCTGAGCGAGTTTCCCCCGGGAACCGAGCTGGCCGCGTGGCAGTTTCCCCGGCGCAACCGGATTGTGACGGGCATGTCGGCGGCGACCGTGGTCATCGAGGCCGGCGAGGGCAGCGGCTCACTGATAAGCGCAAAACTGGCCCTGGCCCAGGGGCGGGAGTTGCTGGCAGTGCCCGGTCCGGTCGACTCGCAGGTGTCGCGCGGCAGCAACGCGCTTATACGCGATGGCTGCACACCTTTACTCGAAATTACCGACCTTCTGGCCGCGCTGGGCATGCATCCAAGCGGGTCCCAGGGGCTGGAAGTCAGCGCGAGGACAACCAAATGCAGCCCAGCCGAACAAGGATTGTTAGACCTGCTTGCGACCGAATCTCTGCACATTGATGACGTGGTGAGAAGGACCGGGCTTGACCGTGCGGCGATATTGGCGTTGATAACGTCGCTTGAACTTATCGGTCTGATCAAGCGTCAGTCCAGTGGCAGCTACGCCCGCGTGGCGTGACGGTGATGATTGCATGTTGCCCACGGACGCAAGCCCAGGCCGTTTGGTATAAGAGAGAATTATGGCTCGTACCCTCGTTATCGTTGAGTCGCCTACCAAGGCGAAGACCCTGGGGAAGTTCCTCGGCGAGGACTACATCGTAGAGTCGAGCGTCGGCCACGTGCGCGATCTGCCCGCCAGCGCGTCCGACATTCCCGACGCGGTAAAGAAAGAAAAGAAGTGGGCCACGCTGGGCGTGGATGTCGAAAACGATTTCGAGCCGCTGTACCTGGTGTCGCCCGAAAAGAAGAAGGTCGTCGCGGCGCTCAAGCGTCAGCTCAAGGGCTGCGACCGTCTGCTGCTCGCAACTGATGAAGACCGCGAAGGCGAGGCCATCAGCTGGCACCTGCTCGAGGTGCTCAAGCCCACTGTCCCCGTTAGCCGCATGGTCTTTCACGAGATCACCCGCGACGCGATTCTCGCGGCCCTCGACCAGACCCGCGAGCTCGACAATAACCTGGTACGTGCCCAGGAGGCCCGGCGTATAATAGACCGCCTGGTGGGCTACGAGCTGTCGCCGGTGTTGTGGCGCAAGATACTGCCCCGGCTGTCGGCCGGTCGCGTGCAGAGCGTCGCCATACGCTTGATAGTGGAACGCGAGCGCGCGCGCATGCGTTTCAAGGAGGCCAGCTGGTGGGATCTCGTCGCCTCCTTGAAGGCTGACGAGGGCGGCGAGTTCTCGGCGCGCCTGGTATCGATCGACGGTACCCGGCTTGCGGGCGGCAAGGACTTTGATCCCGACACCGGCAGGATTTCGCGCGACAAGGTCTACCTGCTGGGCGGCGAGGAGGCCGCAAAACTTCGTGCGGCTGCGGCCACGGCTTCCTACTCGGTCCTGAGCACCGAGGAGAAACCTTTCAAGCGTTCGCCGGCTCCACCATTTACGACTTCTACCCTGCAGCAGGAGGGCGGGCGTAAGCTCGGTTTTGACGCGCGGCGGACCATGCGCGCGGCGCAGCGGCTCTACGAACTGGGTTTTATTACTTACATGCGAACCGACTCGGTGGCGCTGGCCCCCGACGCGGTAAAGGCCGCGCGGGCGACCATAGGCAAGCTCTACGGCAAGGACTTCGTGCCAGACAAGCCGAGGACCTTTGCCAACAAGGTCAAGAACGCCCAGGAGGCCCATGAAGCGATACGCCCGTCGGGAGACACCTTTGCCCCGGTGGACGAGCTGCGCTCGAGACTGGGCGACGACGAGGCGCGCCTGTACGAGATGATCTGGAAGCGCACCATGGCCTGCCAGATGACCGAGTCCCGCGGCCGCCGAATGGTGGTCAAGGTGTCCGCGCCCGTGAACGACCAGGAGCTGTTGTTCCAGGCCAACGGCAACGTTGTCGATTTTCCAGGCTTCCTGCGCGTGTACGTAGAGGGCAGCGACGACCCGGAGGCCGCCCTTTCGGACCGCGAGGTTGTGTTGCCGTCGGTAAAAGAGGGAGACAGTCTTGCGCTGGCCGGCCTCGACGGCGACGAGCACAGCACCCAGCCACCAGCCCGCCTGACCGAGGCCTCGCTGGTCAAGCTCATGGAAGAGTCGGGCATTGGCAGGCCCAGTACCTACGCCAGCGTGATAGCCAACATCGAGCGGCGCGAGTACACATTTAAGAAAGGTACGGCGTTGGTGCCCACCTTCACGGCCTTCGCGGTGGTGCAGCTGCTGCAGGAGCATTTTTCGCACCTCATCGACACGTCGTTCACCGCCGGCATGGAAGACCGTCTCGATTCCATAGCCAGGGGCGAGGGCGAGGCCATTCCCTACCTGCACGAGTTTTATTATGGCAACGGCGACCCGGGTCTGCGCCCACTGCTCGACGAGAAGATCGAGGACATCGACCCCCGCAAGGTGTGCTCGATTCCTATGGGGAGCGATGAGCAGGGCAGGGAATACGTAATCCGCGCCGGTCGTTACGGCCCCTACGTGCAGCGGGGCGAAGAAACGGCTTCGCTGCCCGACGACGTCTGCCCCGACGAAGTTACCCTGCCGTGGCTCGACGAGTTGCTGGAGAAATCCGCTGCCGGCCCCGTGCAACTGGGCGAGGACCCGGAGACCGGCAAAGCGATATACATGATGGAGGGCCGCTTTGGCCCCTACGTGCAACTGGGCGACCAGGAAGAAAAGGGCGACAAGCCACCGAGGGCGTCCCCGCTGCCGGGCATGGACCCCGCCACGCTCAGCCTGGAGCAGGCGCTGCAGTTGCTGGCCCTGCCCCGGACTGTGGGTGCCGACAACGACGGCGTCGAGATACTCGGCTTCAACGGCCGTTACGGCCCCTACATCAAGAGGGGCAGTGACACCCGCAGCCTCGAAGACGGAGACGACCTTCTCAAGCTGAGCCTCGAGCGGGCACTGCTCCTGCTCAGCCAGCCAAAGCGTCGCGGGCGGCGTAAGGCTGCCGAGCCGCTGAAGGTGTTTGAAAACGTGGAGGCGCTCGAAGGGGTGACCATCAAGTTGCTCGACGGCCGCTTCGGCCCCTACGTGACCGACGGTGAGACCAACGCCTCGCTGCCACGTGACAGCGGCGACGCCAAGCAGATTACCGAGGCGAGAGCGGTACAGCTCATTCTCGACCGGCGCGCGAGCGGGCCCGCACGAAAAAAGAAGAAGAAAGCGGCGAAGAAGAAGGCCAAGAAGAAAACCACGAAGAAGAAGGCCACTAAAAAGAAGGCCGTCGGCAAGAAGGCGACCGCTAAGAAGACGCTCAAGGCGACCACTGCTGAAGAGCCAGCAGCCGATTCCGGCGACGTGGAGTCCTGAGCCGGGTGTCGGGCACGACGGGCAAGGTCACCGTCATCGGCGGTGGGTTGGCCGGCTGCGAGGCTGCCTGGCAGTTGGCCAGGCAGGGCGTGGCGGTGGACCTGTTCGAAATGCGGCCGCTGCGCAGCACCGAGGCACATACCACCGACGGTCTCGCCGAGCTCGTCTGCTCCAACTCGCTCAGGGACAACAGCCTTTCGAGTGCCGTGGGCGTTCTCAAGGAAGAAATGCGGCGCATGGGCTCGCTTATCATCGCCGCTGCCGAGGCTCACCAGGTGCCGGCCGGTTCGGCGCTGGCGGTCGACCGCAGCGGTTTTTCGCGCTACGTGCACGAGGCTGTTGAGCAGGAGCCCGGCATAACGCTGAAGCGCGACGAACTGACCACCATTCCCGACGAGGCGGTAGTCATCGTAGCTACCGGACCGTTGACCTCGCCGTCGCTGGCCTCGGCCCTCGGCCAGCTGATGGGCAGCAAGCACCTCTATTTCTACGACGCCATATCGCCCATAGTCACCGCCGAGTCGGTTAATATGGACGTTGCCTTTCGCGCCGCGCGCTACGGCCGCGGTGGCGACGACTACGTGAACTGCCCGCTCACCGAAGACGACTACAACACGCTGGTCGACGAGATTCTCTCGGCGGAGTTCGTGGAGGCCCGCGATTTTGAGCGCTGCGTATGGTTTGAAGGCTGCATGCCGGTGGAAGAGATCGCGCGGCGTGGACGCGAATCGCTGAGGTTCGGGCCGATGAAACCCGTAGGCCTGGAGCTGCCCGACGGCGGCGGCATGGCCCACGCGGTGCTGCAGCTCAGGCAGGACGACCGCGAGGGACGGCTACTGGGCATGGTGGGTTTTCAGACCCGCATGACCTGGACCGAACAACGCCGGGTGTTCCGCGGCATCCCTGGATTGGAGAACGCCGAGTTCGTGCGCATGGGCAGCCTGCACCGCAACACCTTTCTCGACTCCCCGCGGGTACTCACGACCGACCTGCAGGCAAAGAAAAGGCCTGGACTGTTCATAGCCGGGCAGCTGACCGGGGTGGAGGGCTACGTGGAGTCGGCGGCCACCGGCCTGCTCTGCGGCGTCAACGCGGCCCGCGCGCTCCAGGGCCAGGCCTCGCTGCTGCCACCACCCCGCACGGCGCTGGGCTCGCTGCTGGCCTACGTCACCGACGAGGGACGGCGGGATTTTCAACCCATGAATGCCAACTACGGGCTCATGCCCCCGCTCGAGGGGCGCAAGCTGCGCAAGCGCGAGCGTCGCCAGGCCATGGGCCGCAGGGCTCTCGAAGAACACGGGCGGTGGATGCAGACCTGGCCCGGCGGCAGTGACGGGCACAACGCGCGAGCGCAACAGGCATGACAAAGGCGGAGCTGGTAGAATCGGTGGCAAGGAGTACGGGCTTGTCGGGGCGGGCGGCTGCCGATGCAGTGGAAGCCACCATACGGCAGATCGCTCGTGCCCTGAAAAAAGAAAAACGAGTGTCCGTGGCCGGGCTCGGCACCTTCTCGGTCCGGGTTCGCAAGGCACGCAACGGACGCAACCCGCGTACCGGTGAAGAGTTGACCATCAAGGCAGGAAAGACCGTTGCTTTTCGCGCCGCTCCCGGGCTGAAAAAAGGACTCTAGGAGCATCGTGTTACCCTCCGCACTGTCGGGGCTGGGTAGGGCGGGGTGGAGGGCTGCGCTCGAATCGGCGTTGGAAAGGGCGCCGTCACCCGCCCACGCGCTGGCGGCGACCGAGAGGCTGCTCGAGTCGGGCGGCCGCAAGGCGCTCAGCAGCTGGCCCGCTGCGGGGCTCGACGACCTGCTTGCCATCCTCGGTGCCAGCCCTGCCATGACCCGCACCCTGGCGGGCATGGGCGAGAGCTGGCCCGACTGCGCCCGTCGCTACCAGGATCCAAATCCCGGACCGCGCGGGCTGGCCTCGCTCAGCGGTGCCCGCCGGGCCCGCAACGAAGAGCAGCTCGCCCAACGCCTGCACGAACTCGCAGCGCTTGAGATGCTGCGTATCGGGGCCCGCGACCTGCTCGGCCTTGCCACGCTCGAGGATACCACGCAGGGGTTGACCGAGCTCGCCGAGTTTTCGATCAAGACAACGGTGGACAGGTTGCGCCGTATCCTCGTGCACGAGCAGGGCGACGTGCTCACCACGGACGGCCGGCCGCTGGGCTTTGTCGTGCTCGGCATGGGCAAGCTGGGCGCGAGCGAGCTCAATTACAGCTCAGATGTTGACCTGGTCTGTCTATACGAGAGCGCGCCGATGGCCGAGGGGTGCCCCGACGCCGGTAGTTTTTTTTCCTCGCTGGTGTCTGGCCTGTCGCGTGTAATAGGCGGCGGCGATTCGGGGGGCTTCGTGTTTCGGGTTGATCTCGACCTCAGGCCAGAGGGGCTGCAGGGCCCAGTAGTTAATCCCGTGGCAGCGGCGTTGTCCTACTACGAGGGCTGGGGCGACACCTGGGAACGCGGGGTAATGCTCAAGGCCCGCCCGGTGGGTGGCCAACTCGAACTGGGCCAGGAGTTTATCCGCGAGATACAGCCCTTCGTTTTTCGTCGCCACCTCGACTACCAGACCATCGAAGATTTCAGGCGCATGAAGGAGCGCATAGACGCCGAGCTGGCCGAGCTACCGCGCGAGACCAGGAACGTCAAGATAGGCCGGGGGGGCATACGCGAGCTGGAGTTCGTGGTTCAGCTCATGCAGATCGTTCACGGCGGCCACGTACACTCGGTGCGCTGCCGGGGCACGTTGCCGGCGCTCGTAGAACTCGAGAAGCACGGCTTCATGACCAGCGAGGATACCGGCAGGCTGCGCGAGGCGTACGTTTTCCTGCGCGACGTTGAGCACGCGCTGCAGGTGGTCGAGCGCCGGCAGACCCAGGCTTTGCCCAGCGGTCGCGAGGAGCTCGCCTGGCTGGCCCGGCGACTGGGTTACGGGACCGGTCGCCGGGGCAGGCCGGTGCTCGACCCGGCTACGGGCGGAGACGAGGTCGACGCCTTTGAGGCCGACTGGCAACGTTACACCGGGCAGGTGCGCGAGGCGTTCGTACGGTTCCTCGAGTTACGGACCGATTCTTCGCCGGTGGAATCTACGGATTCTTTTCCGGCCCTGGTCGACGATCTTTCGTCGGGCCGCCTCGACGAGGCCGCTGCCGGACTCGAGGAGCTGGGCCTGCGCGACGCCGCGGCCGCGGCGTCGTCTCTGCAACGCTTGTTCCGGGGAAGGGGCCTGGGCCCGATGAACGCGCAACGGCGCAGGGCCATCGAAGCCATGGCACCGGCGCTGCTCGACGCCGTTGTCAGCAGCGGTGACCCCGACCGGGCGCTCGGCAACCTCGTGGAGTTTCTCCTGCGCACCGGCGCGCACACGAGCTACCTGGCGCTGCTCGGCGGATCACCGGCCACCATGCTCACCCTCGTGCGCCTGTTTGCCGGCAGCGCCTTGCTGTCGAGCCTGCTGGTCGGTCACCCCGAGCTCATCGATTCGTTGGTGAGGTCTGACCGAGGGGCTCCGACCAGGGAGCGCCGCGACATGGAGACTGAGCTGGCCCGCGCCTGCGACGTGGTGGAAGAGGAAGAAGACCTGTTGGCCGCGCTCAGGCGCTTCAAGTCGGCTGAACTGTTGCGAATAGGTTTCAATGATCTTGCGGGCGAACTCGACGACCAGCAGGTAGGCCGCGAGCTGGTCACCCTGGCCGAGGTCTGTCTTTGCGAAGCCGCCCGCCAGGCCCGCAGGCTACTGGGCCTGGGCGAGGACCCGGGCCGCGGCAGGGTGCAGCTTGCGGTGCTGGCCATGGGGCGACTTGGCGCCGGCGAGCTGGGATACGGCTCGGACCTCGACATAATCTTTGTTTACCAGGGACGCGGCGACGACTTCGACGAAACGGCCCACACGGCGGCGACCCGGCTGGCCCAGAAAATCGTGTCGCTGCTGCGGGTGCCCACCCGCGACGGCAGGGTGTTCGAGGTTGACACCAGGCTGCGCCCGTCGGGCCGGGGAGGGCCCCTGGTGACCTCCCTCGATCGTTTTATAAACTACCACGACAAGGAGGCCGACCTGTGGGAGCGACAGGCCCTGCTCAGGGGACGGGTGGTGTACGGTCCGGCCACGCTGGCGCGGCGCATTCACTCGGAGTTGCAGCGGCTGGTCTATACGAGCGGGCTCAGCAAGAGCGGGATTCGCGAGATCGCCGAGCTGCGCGACAAGGTGATAGCCGACCGCGAGATAGACGAAGAGCAGAGGCTTAATTTCAAAGTCGGCCGGGGCGGCATCGCCGACCTCGAGACAATTGTGCAGGTGTTGCAGCTCGCGCACGGCCATTCGAACGAACTGCTGAGGGCGGCCTCCAGCACCGGCGATACGCTGGCCGTGTTGCGCGAAGAGGGCTTGCTGGACCGGGCCGATGCCGAGCGCCTGGAGGCGGCCTATGTCTTTCTGCGGCGGCTGGAGTCGGGGCTCAGGCTTGACCAGGACAAGTCGGTGGAAGACGTCGAACGCGACGCCCGCTTGCTGGGACCGGTGGCCTGTCGCATGGGATTCACAGGCCCCTCGGCCTCGGCCGACCTGCTCGCCGAGGTGGACGCCCGGCGCGCGCTGGTAAGCGAGATCTACGCCCGCCACCTGTCCCGCGACCCGTCGTCTCGTTGACCTGCAGGCAGGCGGCGTGTATCGGTCAAGGCTGCCCGCGCGATTGCGTGGCGGGCAAAAGAGGTGAGACCGGTGACCACTACCGACAAGATATGGATGGATGGAGAGCTCGTTGACTGGGATGACGCCCAGGTCCACGTGCTCAGCCACAGCCTGCACTACGGGCTGGGCGTTTTTGAAGGCATTCGTTGCTACCGCTGCGACGACGGCAGTTCGGCCGTGTTCAGGCTCGACGATCATACCAGGCGCCTGCGCGATTCGGCCCATATACTGGGGCTGGATTGCCCGTGGAGCCAGGACGAGATCGCCACTGCCTGCCTCGACACTATAAAGGCCAACGGGCTCGAAGAGTGCTACATTCGCCCACTGCTGTTTCTGGGCGAGGGCGAGATGGGGCTGGCCGCTACCTCCAACAAGGTACACCTGAGCATAGCCGCCTGGCCATGGGGCGCCTACCTGGGTGACGACGCGATTAAGAACGGCATCCGCTTGAAGACCTCTTCGTTGCAGCGCTACACGGTCAACAGCTTCATGACCAAGGCCAAGGCGACCGGCCAGTACATCAACTCAATACTGGCCAGCCGCGAGGCGGCCAACTCCGGCTACGACGAGGCCCTGTTGCTCGACGTTGATGGTTTCGTTGCCGAGGGCTGTGGCGAAAACCTGTTTATGGCCCGGGGCGGGCGGGTCAAGACCCCCAACATAGCCACCGTGCTCGAGGGTATAACGCGAGACACTGTCATAACGCTGCTCCGTGACCAGGGCGTTGAGCTGGTCGAGGAGCGCTTTACCCGCGACGAGATCTACATAGCCGATGAGGCCTGGTTTACGGGCACAGCGGCAGAGATCACGCCCATAGCCTCGTTGGACGATCGCAAGGTCGGACCCGGTAAGCCGGGGCCGATTACCAAGGCACTGCAGGAAACTTTCTTCGCAGTGATCAAGGGGAAGCAGCCGAGCTACGAACACTGGCTAACTCGGGTGCCGTCCTGAGCCAGCCGCAGCGCGGGTTCCGCCTGGGCGGCTCCGGTTCGGGCGGGTCAGGCATGGGGATAGGGCCGAGCGGGCCTGTCCCGTCGGCGATAAAGGGCCTCATAATCGCCAACGTGCTGATCTACATCCTGCAGATCAGCGCGCCCCGCTACTTTTTTCTTGAGAACTTCGCGCTGGTGGGCCCGCTTGTGCTGCGGGGCGAGATCTGGCGGCTTGGCAGCTACCAGTTCCTGCACGGGGGAGCATGGCACCTGGGCATAAACATGCTCATGCTGTGGATGTTCGGTTCGGAGCTTGAACAGCGCTGGGGCCCGCGTTTCTTTCTGAAGTACTACTTCCTCTGTGGTGTCGGCGGCGGCCTGCTCTACACCCTGTTCATGGCCGATGCCATGGTTCCCAGCGTCGGCGCTTCGGGTGCCATCTACGGGGTGCTGATGGCCTACGGCTTGTGGTTTCCCAACCGCCAGGTGCTGCTCTGGTTCGTGGTGCCGATTCCGGTGCGTACGCTGGTGCTGTTTCTTATCCTGATCGAGTTCCTGCAGTCCTTGCAGTCGTCGGGCAGTGGCATTGCTCACGCGGCTCACCTGGGCGGTATGGCCTTCGGGTATGTTTACCTGCGCTGGTGGGGACAGCGCTACGGTGCCACGTTGGGTGCCTTGCCCGGGATGAAGGATATTCGTATGGCCTGGCTGAGATGGAAGTTCAGGCGTTTGCAGAAGCGCCGCATGGGCGGCGGCGAGAGAGGCGGCGGTAAGGGCCGCGGCGGGCCTACGCTGCACTGACCAGGCGTATTAACGACGTGCGGGTGAGCGAGACGGTCGGTCAGAAGATGCCGTATCGCTTCAGGCGGCTGGTATCAGTCGCTTGTAAATAACTCTCTTTGAAAATCCTCGAGAAACACCCTTATCTACCAGCCCTCAATCGGGAAACAGTACCCCGATCAGTAAAAAGCCTGCTGCCATCAATATAGATTCAATCACTAAAGGCTCCTCCTCTATGTGCGTAAATGAATTACCCCGTGTGCAGGGTAGTTCTCGCAGATTTTCTCCATTGTCGTCAACCCCCCGATCGGGTATAAATGTAACGCTGTTCACATTTGATAACAGCGGTCATCCTTCTGGTACAGCCGTTTAAACTCGGTGTTGCCTTCTGTAACAATCAATTTTGGCGCTATTAATCCAGTGGGTTAGGCCTTTTTCTCAGCTGTGTAGTCTGCCGTAGCAGGCGCCGTATCGTACCCTGTATAGGCCCTCTGTCCCGGATTTGAGGGTTTCGGGCCTCAGCCGATTTTTCCTTGACCCCTGCGTCAACTGGGGCCTTTACGGGGGGGCGGGTGTAATGGTGGCCCGCCGGGGATAAACAGTTTGGGTGTGTCGGGTTGAAAACGGGGTTCGGGTCGAAGAAAGGGCCCTCGAGGTCGATGCTGGCCGCCGCAGCGCTGCCTGCATATGGGCGGGTGCCCGCTCGCGGGCAAAACTGCTGCTGCTGCACGGCATGGGGCAGTACGGGGGACGTTTTGACGCGCTGGCGCGCCACCTGGCGTCGATTGGAGTAGCCGTTACGGCTTACGATCAGCGTGGCCACGGGCGCGGGCCGGGCCGCACGGGCTGGCTGGGCGATTTCGATCAGCTGCTCGACGATCTGCAGGCCGTGGTTGAACAAGCAGCACGCGAGCAGCCCGAATTGCCGTTGCTGCTTATGGGCCATTCCATGGGAGGCCTGGTCGTGCTCGCCTACCTGCTGGACCGCCGCCCCCTGCCCGATATGGCGATACTGTCGAGCCCGGCTATTGTGCCCCTGATAGACGACGAGGACGGGCTTGACCCGACCCGCCTGAGCAGGGATCCGGCGGCCTGGCGGTCGTACATGAGTGACCCGCTTCTACTCAGGGAGCGCGTCCAGCCCGAGCTCTATCACCGCCTGTTCGACGGCCTCTGCCGCCTTCCGGGAAGGGCTGCCGAGCTGAGCCTGCCCTTGCTGCTCGTGCAAGGCAGCGACGACCGCCTGTGCAGCGCCGAGGGAGCGGTGGAGTACCTCGAGCAGGCCTCTTCCGCCGATCTTGACCTGAGGGTTTACGAAGGAGGGCGCCACGAGTTGTTCGCAGACACCATACGCGAGCGCGTGAGCGCCGAGCTGGGCGAGTGGATACTGGAACGTGTGCCGGGGAACTCTGCTAGCATGGTCTCAACATGAGTTGCAGAGCTGCATTTGTAGTTGGTTCGCCGCGGTCGGGGTCGACCCTGCTGGCGCGCATGATCGGGTCGCATTCGGCTGTTTACGGGCGCCCCGAGCCTCACCTGCTCACACCGCTTGCCCACCTCGGCTATTTTGACAACGTCGACAAGGCTCCCTACGACCACGTGCTGGCGGCCGAGTCCACGCGACAGTTTGTCGAGGATCTGCCCGCTGGAGAGCAGGACTATGTTGACGCCTGCAGGGCTTACGCCGACCTGCTCTATGAGCGCATGCTTTCTACGCAGCCCGGCAAGCAGGTGTTCCTGGACAAGACCCCGGCCTATGCGCTGGTGCTGGATTTCATAGCGCGCATCTATCCCGATGCCCGTTTCGTGGTGCTCACGCGCCACCCCCTGGCCGTGTTCAGCTCTTACGCCGAGTCGTTCTTTGACGGTGACTACCAGGCTGCCCACGACTACAATCCCATCACCGAGCGTTACGTGCCGGCCATAGCCGGGTTCCTACGCGATTCGGGCCTGCCGCTGTGCCACGTCGTCTACGAAAAACTCGTCGCCGACCCCGAAGCCGAGCTCGCGCGCGTGTTCGACTATCTCGGTCTTCCCAACGAAGAGGGCGCGGTGGACTACGGCGAGCACGGGCATGTTGAAAAAGGCCTGGGCGATCCGATAGGCGTGGCCCGTCACAAGCGGCCCTCTACCGATTCGATGCACAAGTGGGCAGCCGAGGTGGCCGCCGATCCTGCCCGCGAGGCGCTGTGCCGAAATATTATCGCCCACCTCGACCCCGCCGACCTGCAGACCTGGGGACACCCGCTGGACACCATCTGGCAGCCGCTCGAGGAGATCTCGGGTAAGCCGCAGCGCAAACCGCGCAAGTGGGATCGCTACAGTGTTGAGCGGCGGGCCATAGTCATGCTCAGGCGCAGGGTGCAGGCCAGTCGCGGCCTGCGCAAGTTGATGTCCACCGCCCGCCTGGGCCTGGACGTACTCCTGCGCGACTGATTCTGCCCTGGCCGGCCCGCTGGCGCAGATCAGGTCGGCTCCCACGCCATATCAATTGACGACCGTCGGGGGCGGGCGTATAAGATTCAAAGGCCCATAAGGTCTACGAATTTACTATGCCTGCTGCCACCCAGCCCCATTGCATGGCCAACAACCGTGCGTCGCTCATGAACGTGGGCCGCGAGGTCGATTACGCGGTGCGCGCGCTCAGCTACATGGCAGTCGCGTCGCGTTCGGGCGCGCCGATAAGGCGAGCCGAGATCGGTCAGGCCCAGGCCATACCGCGGCATTACCTGGCAAAGATCCTTCGCAAGGCGGTAGACGGCGGGCTGGTAGAATCGGGCGTGGGCCCGCGCGGCGGTTTCTGGTTGGCTCGCGACCCGGCCAGCATAAGCCTGCGCGACGTGTACGAGTGCATCAACGGGCCCATGTGCCTGGTGGAGTGCCTGGCCGAGAAACCGGCGGGCGGGCAGCTGATCTGTGATTTTGAAGAGGTCTGCCCGCAGGCTGATGTCTGGCGCGGCGCCCAGGTGGCCCTCTTGAAGTATCTCGAGGGTCACGACCTTGCCGGCCTGTCGGCACGGGCCGACGACAATGGGCTGGTTTCAGCCCTAACGGCACGGGCCTGAGAAAGCCGCCGGCCCCCGGGGCGCGGCATGGAGGACAGCAAGATGGCAGACAGCGTACAACTCGATGAGGAACTGGTTCTCGCCACCCTTTCGACGATCAACGACCCTGAGATTCCGGTCAACATCGTGGAGCTGGGATTGGTCTACAGCATTGAAATAGTGGACCGTTCGGTAGACATCGCCATGACCCTCACCACCCCCGGCTGCGGCATGGCCGGCTACATAACCGGCGAGGCCCGGCAGAAACTTCTCGATCTCGAGGGCGTTGACAAGGCCGAGGTCAGACTGGTGTGGGATCCGCCGTGGAACGCCCACATGATCAGTGCGCCGGGCCGCAAAAAGCTGGGCCTGGCTGACCCCGGCGACTGAGCCTCGCCACTTACCTCTACGAGCCGGCTTCAGCCGGTCTCGCTGCCTGCTCGACGGGCAGTGCTGCTGACCGTTTTAAAGGCAACGGGCCGCCTGCGGCCTGCTTTCTGCCCGCTGGGTGCACGGGTTTCGCAGGTTTCCCGGCTTACGCACAGCTTGGATAGTTGGCACCGATCCTGCTTCTAGGGGAGGTGAGGGGAGACCCTTACCCAAACTGAGAGGAGCAAACCACATGAGAATCCACACCATAATCCGTTCCCTGCCCCTGGCTGCAAGCATGCTGCTGGCCGGCGTAGCGGTGGCGTTGGCCGAAGAAGCCGCGGCGCCCGCAGTGAGTGACGGAGTTTTTACTGCCAACAACTCCTGGATGATGCTGGCCGCGGGCCTGGTTTTCATCATGCACCTGGGTTTCGCGACCTTGGAGTCGGGTCTGACCAGGTCGAAGAACACCACCAACATCCTGTTCAAAAACACGTTTATCGTCTGCATCGGTATCATCACCTACGCGCTGGTGGGCTTTAACCTGATGTACCCCGGCGACTTCAACATCATAGGCGGTGGCGTGCTCGGCTTTGCCGGTTACGGCTTGTTTCCGACGGCGGCCGATAACACGGCGGCTTACGCCGACGGTGGCTACACCTACTGGACCGACTTCCTGTTCCAGGCGATGTTTGCAGCGACTGCGGCCACCATCGTTTCGGGGGCGGTAGCAGAGCGCATAAAGCTCTCGTCGTTTATGATCTTCTCCACGGTTTTCGTGGCGCTGGTCTACACGGTCGTCGGTTCGTGGAAGTGGGGCGGCGGCTGGCTCGACGTCATGGGCTTCTACGATTTCGCCGGCTCAACCCTGGTGCACTCGGTCGGCGGCTGGGGCGCACTGGCCGGTGTCCTTCTGCTCGGCCCGCGCATGGGCAAGTACACCAAGGACGGTAAGATTCGCGCCATACCCGGCAGCAGCATGCCGTTGGCCACCATCGGTGTGTTTCTGCTGTGGCTGGGCTGGTTCGGCTTCAACGGCGGCTCGGTGCTGAGCGCTGACCCGGCCCTGGTTTCGCTCACGCTCGTGACCACCTGTCTCGCGGCCGCGGCTGGGGGCCTGGCGGCGATGGTGGTTTCCTGGGCCGTCTCGAAGAAGCCCGACCTGTCGATGGCGCTCAACGGCATACTGGCTGGCCTGGTGGGCATAACCGCCGGCGCCGACCTCATGGCCATGCACTCGGCCATAGCCATCGGGCTGGTGGCGGGCGTGATCGTTGTGTTCTCGGTGATGTGGTTAGACCGGGCCAAGATAGACGATCCGGTGGGCGCGATCTCGGTTCACCTGGTCTGCGGAATCTGGGGCACCCTGGCCGTGGGTATTTTCGGCGGTCCCGATTACTCGGTGGGCACCCAGCTCATAGGCGTACTGGCTTACGGCGCGACCTGCTTCCTGTCGGCCCTGCTGATCTTCGGCGTTCTCAAGAAGACCATCGGCCTGCGCGTCAGCGAGGAAGAAGAAATGCTGGGCCTCGACCTGGGCGAGCACGGCATGTCGGCTTACCCGGATTTCTCAACCGTGTCGGTGACCGGCGTTCACCCCTCCGGCTAGGCATGGACGACCAGGGGGGGCCCCGTGGCGTAGTTTGCCACGGGGCCCCTTTTTGCAGGTGGCGGCTGTCAGGCAAGCGCCACAGAGCAGGCAATACAGGCTTGGGCCCCGTAGTAGCTGGCCATTACCAGGGCTTCGCGAGCGGGTAGCGAAAGCCGAAAACGGTCAACGGCTAGCAGTCCATCTGACAGCACGAACAACAGGGCTCCAGCCGCGGCGGCAAGGGCCGAGGGCGAGCCATCGAGCGCGCGCAACACCGCCAGCACCGCGACCAGGCCTATCACCGCCACGTAGGCGGCCACGGGCAACTTCATCTCGCCCAGGCCGGGAAGCAGGTAGCGGTACAAGGCTACCGAACCACCGCCGAGAAGGCCCGCTACCAGCAGCGTTGGCACCGCGCCGGGCGGCGGGGCTATCCATGCCGCCGCGTAGAACAGGTGGCCGACCAGGAACGAGACGAGGCCGGCGGCAAACAGCTTGCGCGGCAGCATGAGCAGCACGTCTCCACACAGTCCGAAGGCCAGCCCCGCCAGCAGCAGGCAGCGGTAGCGCGGGTCATCGCCCGGATGCAGCCAGGCTATGGCAATAATCAGCAGCATGGTGCCCGGCTTGAGCAGGTAGTGAAGCGCGAGCAGGCCACGGTTGCGGGCGACAATCTGAACTGTACCCGACAACAGGGCCAACAGGAGAAGAACGGTTACTGACATAATGGCGGCAGATGCTATACGGGCGCCGGCTGCATTGCCAAGGCGGGGTTATTCCAGTAAAACAGCCTGATTCCACCTCCCGGGAGCAGCCCCATGTCCAGCCAGAACGGTTTCTACAGATTCACCGGTACCGACGACTACATAGTCTCCCCGTCGCTCGTCGACGCGGTAAACTGCGCCATCGCGCTCGAAAGGCCGCTGCTTATCAAGGGCGAGCCCGGCACGGGCAAGACCCTGCTCGCGGAGAACGTGGCCAGCGCCCTGGGCATGCCCATGGAGTCCTGGCACATAAAATCGACCAGCAAGGCCTCCGAGGGTTTGTATGTTTACGACACCGTGCAGCGCCTGAACGACGCTCGTTTCGGCGACGGCGATGTCTCGGACATCCGCCGCTACATCCGCTACGGGCCACTGGGCCGCTCGTTTTCGGCCGAGGAGCGCACCGTGCTGCTCATCGACGAAATAGACAAGGCCGACCTCGAGTTTCCCAACGACCTGCTGCTCGAGCTTGACCAGATGAGGTTCACTGTCATGGAGACGGGCGACGAGGTGGCCGCCCGCGAAAGGCCGGTCGTCATCATCACCTCCAACAACGAACGCGAACTGCCCGACGCGTTTCTGCGTCGCTGCGTGTTTCATTTCATCGAGTTTCCCGAACGCGAGCTTATGCAGAAAATCGTCGCCGTCCACCACGACAACCTCGACAGCAAACTGCTCGACCAGGTGCTCATAAAGTTCTACTGGCTGCGTGAGCAGAACGACCTGCGCAAGAAACCGTCCACGTCGGAGTTGCTAGACTGGATATCGGCGCTGCTGAAGTCCGGGATCAGCCAGGACCAGCTCGAGTCTCACATTCCCTTCATGTCGGCCTTGCTCAAAAACGAGCAGGACAGCGAAGCCCTTAGCCGCTACGACGACCGCGGCGGCGAACTGCCCACGCAGTGGAGCGATCTCGGGCCCCGCTTCAACCAGTAGGCCCATGTTTCTTGACCTGTTCTACGGCCTGCGCAAAGCGGGAGTACCGGTTGCCATGCAGGAGTGGCGCATGCTGCTCGAGAGCCTCGAGCAGGGCATGCACGCTTGCAGCCTGCTGCATTTCTACCACCTTTCGCGCGCCTGCCTGGTAAAGAGCGAGGTCTGGTTCGATGCTTTTGATGCCGTGTTCGCCGAGGTATTCGAGGGAGTGGAGGGCGCTCTCGACATAGAGGACGAGGTCATGAAGTGGCTGCGCGACCCCAAGGCGGCCGAGCAACTCACAGCCGAACAGCTGGCCGAGCTTGAGCGACTGACGCACAGTGAGCTCATGAAACGTTTTCTCGAGACCCTCGCCGAGCAGGACGAGCGCCACGATGGCGGCGGACGCTGGGTGGGCACCGGCGGCAGGTCGCCCTACGGACACGGTGGCGTTCATCCCACCGGCATCCGCGTTGGTGGCCCCGGTCGCAACCGTTCGGCCATGAAGGTGGCCGAGGAAAGGCGCTTTCGCGATTACCGCACCGACCAGACCCTCGACCTGCGGCAGACGCGGGTCGCCCTGCGGCGACTGCGCAACCTGACCCGCAGCGGTAACGCCTCGGAGCTGGATCTCGACGAGACCATAGACGAGACCTGTCGCAACGGCGGCGAAATAGAGCTCGTCTTTCGGCCGCCCAAGCGCAACAACGTGCGCCTGCTGTTGCTCATGGACGTGGGCGGCACCATGGATCCTTACTACGAGCCCGTGAGCCGCTTGTTGACCGCGCTGCACGAGGAGCGTGGCATCCGCGACTTCCGTTCCTACTATTTCCACAACTGCATCTACGAGCACGTGTTCAAGACGGCGAGCCTCGCGGCCTCCGATGCTGTGCCCACCGGGGAATTGTTTCGCATGCTCAACGAGCGTTGGAAGGTGCTGGTGGTCGGCGACGCGGCCATGCACCCGGCCGAACTGCTGCAATCCTACGGCAACATTGACCCGCGGGTGGTGAGCGAAACTCCGGGCATAGACTGGCTGCATCGCATAGCCGCTCACTTCAACCGCAGCGCCTGGCTCAACCCCGATGAGAAACGCTACTGGGACCAGACCCAGACAACGCGCGTAATTCGCCGTACTTTCCCCATGTTCCAGCTCAGTGTGGATGGCATATCTGAGGCCGTACAGGCCCTGATCGGCGCCCGCGTACAGGGCTGAGCGGTGGCTGTCACCCTCTCCACATCACCCGGCCCGGCCGACGGGCTGTGCTTTGAGTGCACGGGCTGTGGGGACTGCTGCCGGGTGCGTGACGGCTACGACTGCGTTTACCTCTACGACGACGACGCCGAACGCCTGGCCCTCGAGCTGGCACTGGAGCTCGACGAGTTTCTCGAGCGTTACGCTTTTGTGGACGAGCTGGGCTGGACACGTATCAAAATGGACAGCGATGCCTGTCCGTTTTTTAATCGCGAAAAGAACTGTTGCTCGGTGTACGAAGCGCGGCCGTTGCAGTGTCGTACCTTTCCGTTCTGGGACTCGATGCTGACGGGTAACGCCGGTCGCTTGAGCTGGCGCTCGAGCGCGCGCAGGATGTGCGAAGGCGTGGGCCAGGGCAGCAAGTGGCCCGCCACCGAGGTGAACAAGCTGGTGGCGGACATGAAAGAGGCCGAGGAAGAACAGGGCTGATGTTGCCTGGTGATATAAACCTTAACGACCTGTTCGTGTTCGACGACGGTATTCCGCACGACTGGTTTCGCTGGATGAGGGCCAATGACCCGCTGCGCTGGCAGCCAGAGACCGAGGGGGCGGGATACTGGTGCGTGTCCCGTTACGACGACGCCGTGACGGTGTCGCGCGACAACGTCCTGTTTTCGTCGTCGGCCGGTGGCACCAACATATTCGAGGTCGGCGAGGAGCAACTCGTAATCCTGCGCGCGCTCATGCTCAACATGGACCCGCCCGAGCACAGCAAGTACCGCCGCCTGGTAAACAAGGGCTTTACCCCCGCGCGGGTCGCCAACTTACGCTCCGGCATCGTCGACATGTCGCGCGAAATAGTCGACAGCATAGCCGAGCGCGGCGAGTGCGAGTTCGTGGACGACGTGGCCTCGCAGCTGCCCATGATGTCGATCTGCGACATGCTGGGCGTCCCGGCCGAAGATCGTCGCCACGTGTACGATCTCAGCAACACGCTCATCGGCTTTGACGACCCCGAGTTCCAGGTAAGCGACGAAGACCGCATGAACGCTTCGGTGGGTATGTTCGAGTATGCCCAGAAGCTGGGCGACGAGCGCAGGGCCAATCCCGGCGATGACCTTGTGAGCGTGCTCGTCAACGGTGAGGTCGACGGGGAGAAGCTCGACGACCTCGAGTTCAATTCTTTTTTCCTGCTCATCGCGCTGGCCGGAAACGAGACCACCCGCACCGTCACCAGCCAGGCCATGCGGCTGCTCATAGAGCACCCCGACCAACGGGCACTGCTGGTAGACGATCCGTCGTTGGTGCCCGGCGCCGTCGAAGAAGTCCTGCGCTACAACCCGGCTGTCATTCACTTCCGGCGCACCGCGACGGCCGACACCGAACTCGGTGGGCAGGCCATTAAAAAGGGAGAGAAGGTCGTCATCTGGTACCCGTCGATCAACCGCGACGAGTCGATGTTTGACGATCCCGATACTTTCGACATCAGGCGCAGCCCCAACGAGCACCTCGCTTTCGGCGTGGGCGAACACTTCTGCCTCGGGGCCAACCTCGCCCGCGTGCAGCTGAACGCCATACTGGGCGAGCTCGTGTCGCGCTTGCCCGACATGGAGTTTGCCGGCCCAGTTCGGCGGCTGCATTCCAACTTCATAGACGGTATAAAGGAAATGCGTTTGAGTTTTACGCCGCAAGGGAAGGTAACATGAAAATAAAAGTGGACTACGATCTGTGTGAGGCAAACGCTATCTGCATGCGCGAGAGCCCGAAGGTGTTCGAGGTTGATGACGACGACAACCTGCAGGTGCTCGTCGAAGAGCCGGGCGAAGAACTGCACGCGTCGGTGCGCGAAGCGGTGAGACTCTGCCCGCGGCAGGCGCTCAAGCTCGAAGACTAGTCCTGGCGTCCCTCAGCGACGGCGCAGGCGCAGCTGCAGGTCTGATATGCGCCCCTCGGCGAAACCGGCTTCGCAGTAGCTCAGGTACATGAGCCAGGATCTCTGCAGCGCGCGGTCGTAGCCCAGTTCGGACAGCCGCTGCTGGTTGGCCGTGAAACGTTGCCGCCAGTGAGCCAGCGTCGTCACGTAGTGGCTGCCTATGTCGGTGGTTTCTTCCAGCAGCAAGCCCGCGTCCCGGGCTTCGCGCTTGATCACCCGCAGCGAAGGCAGGCAGCCCCCGGGGAATACCCGCTGGCGGATGAAGTCGGGGCGGTAGCGGTACTCGTCATAAAGAGCGTCATCTATGGTGATGGCCTGCAGGAACAAGCGGCCGCCCGGTCGCAAGCGGTCGCGGTAGCAGGCAAAAAGGCGCCCGTAATTGCGCGCGCCCACCGCTTCTATCATCTCGATGCTGGCCACCGCGTCGTGGCTGCCACGCAGGTCGCGGTAGTCGCTCCTCGTTACCGTCACGAGGTCGCCCAGCCCGCGGGCCTGGACGCGGGCGGCGAGGTAGTTGGCCTGCTTTTCTGACACGGTCACTGCCGTCACCTGGACCTGTCGCTGCTCGGCGGCGTACAGGGACAGGGCCCCCCAGCCACAGCCGAGGTCGAGAAGTCGTTGCCCGGCCTTCAGCTCGAGGCTGTCGCAGGCGCGTTCGAGCTTGGCCTGCGCGGCTTCCTTCAGTGAGGTGGCGGGGCTGTCAAAAATCAGGCAGGAATAACTCAGCCCGGGGTCGAGGAAGAGTGCGAAAAAATCGTTTCCGAGGTCGTAGTGTTTTGCCACGTTGCGCCGCGAGCGCAGCTTGCCGGCCGCCGGTTGCAGTCTTCTCATCCCCCGCACGAGCGCGGCGGCTGGGCTTGGCCGGGTTTCGATGCCCTGCTCGTTGGCGGCCAGCAGCCGTGTGAGTTCGACCAGGTCGTCGCAGTCCCACTCGCCCCGCGTGTAACTGTCGGCCGCCCCGATGCCTCCGCGCAGCGCGACGCGCAGGAAGAAGCGGGGGTCGTTGACGGTTATGGTTGGCTCGAAGATGGGTTGGCCGGCATTGCCAGGGGCGGTGTCACCAAAGCTGAGCGCGGCACCGTTTTCCTGCAGGCGCAGACGCCCCGAGGAGAGCTTGGCCAGTCGCCCGAGAACAACCGCCCTCGCGGCAGCTGCAGGCAGCTTGACCAGGCGAGGTATGACAGGCTGAGCGCTGTCGGGCTGCGGGTTTCTGAGCGGAACTTCATGGTGCGAGGAGGGGGACTCGAACCCCCACGAGCGCAATGCCCACCAGGCCCTCAACCTGGCGCGTCTACCAGTTCCGCCATCCTCGCAGTCAGCTGTGGCCAGGGAGCAGCCTACTCTTCGGCCGCCGCGGGCTCAGTCGCGGGTTCCGTTGCCACTGGTTCCGTTGCCACTGGTTCCGTTGCCACTGGCTCCGCCGCAGGCACGGCAAGCGTCGCCGGCTCTTCGACGTCGTCGAACACCGAGGTTCGCTTGGCCGATAGCACCGCCAGCGTCAGAGACGTGGCCATGAACACTATGGCCATGATGGTTGTCAGCCGGGTGAGCATGTTGCCGGGGCCGCTGGGGCCGAACACGGCCGAGCCGCCGCCGCCGAAAGCCGCGCCCATATCGGCGCCCTTCCCGCTTTGCAGCAGCACTACTCCGATGAGTACCACCGCGGCTATTATATGAACTACGTTGACCAGGGTTTCCACTTTAACTTACTCCCGATTGCTCCCGATGGTGGACTATGCGCAGGAAGTCCTCCGCCTTCAAGCTGGCCCCGCCGACCAGGGCGCCGTTGACGTTGGGGCAGGCCATGAGTTCGTCTACGTTATCGGGCTTGACGCTGCCCCCGTATAGTATGCGGATGCCGGCCGCGGTGTCTGCGTTGCTCATGTCGGCGAGTACGGTTCTGAGGCCCGCGTGGACTTCTTCGGCCTGTTCCGAGCTGGCTGTACGACCCGTTCCTATGGCCCATACGGGCTCGTAGGCCAGCAGCAGGTTAGTGAAACCGGCCAGGTCGAGCTCGCATAGACCGCCTTTTACCTGGTTTTTTACCACTTCTGCGGTCTGACCGGATTCGCGTTGCTCGAGGGTCTCGCCAACGCACAGCACCGGTATCAAGCCGCCCGCGTGGGCGGCGGCGACCTTGCGGGCAACGGTGTGGTCGGTTTCGCCGAAGTGTTCCCGGCGTTCCGAGTGTCCGATCACGACGTGGCTGCAGCCGGCGTCGACGAGCATTTCAGCCGAAACTTCGCCCGTCCAGGCGCCCGATTGTTCCCAGAACATGTCCTGGGCCGCCAGCGACACCGACGAGCCGGCCAGCTCGCGGGCCACCACGTGCAGCGAGGTGTAGGGCACCGCCAGCAGTACGTCGCGCCCCTTGAGTCCGGCACAGCCCTCCACGACGGCGCGCGCCAACTCAGCCGATTCGTCGGCAAGGCAATTCATTTTCCAGTTGGCCGCCAGCATCGGAACAAGCATGTTGGTCTCCTCAGGCATGGTCGTTTTCGTCGTCCAGCGCGGCTATGCCCGGCAGGGTTCGTCCTTCCAGGAATTCCAGCGAGGCCCCGCCGCCTGTTGATACGTGGGTGACGTCGTCCTGTCTACCGGATTCTGTCAGAGCGGCCACCGAGTCGCCACCGCCGACGACAGACATCGCGGCGGAGTCGGCCACGGCGTTGGCCACGGCCATGGTGCCCTCGGCAAAAGCCGGCCACTCGAACACGCCCATGGGGCCGTTCCACAACAGGGTGCGCGCGCCTGCTATGGCGTCCTGGTAAGCGCGTCGGCTGCGCGGACCGATGTCCAGCCCCATCAGCCCGTCGGGTATATCGCGGCTGTCGATAGCTACCGGGGTCGCGTTTTCGTCAAAATTGTCGGCGGCCACGTGGTCGACCGGCAGTTGCAGTTCGCAGCCGGCCCGCGTGGCCTCGTCGAGCAGCTGTGCGGCGAGCTCGGTCTTGTCGCTCTCCACCCTCGAGTCGCCCGTCGAGTGCCCCATGGCTGCAAGGAAGGTATAGGCCATCGCACCGCCAACGAGCACCGAGTCGGCCGGCCCGAGGAGGTTTTTCATCACCGCTATTTTGTCGGACACCTTGGCGCCGCCGACGACCGCGACAAAGGGTTGCGCGGGCGATTCTACCAGCATGCTCAAGGCCTCGACTTCGCGCGTGAGCAGCAGGCCAGCGGCGTGCTCAGGCAGCAGGGCCGGAACACCCACGATCGAAGCGTGGGCACGGTGCACGGCACCGAAGGCATCGTTTACATAGAGCTCGGCCAGGGAGGCCAGCTCGGCCGCGAAGGCGGGGGCGTTGTTTTTTTCGCCGTCGTGAAAGCGCAGGTTCTCGAGCAGCAGCACTTCGCCGTCGGCAAGAGCCATGGCCATAGCTCTTGCCTGTTCGCCCACGCAGTCCGGGGCCAGGGGAACGGGCGTCTCCAGCAGGCCGGACAGCAGCTCGGCCACCGGTGCCAGCGAGCAGGCGGGATCAGCCTTGCCACCAGGCCTGCCGAGATGAGATGCCAGGATGACGCGGGCACCCGCGTCGCGCAGGGCCTTTATGGTCGGCAGCGCGTTCTCCACCCGCACGGCGTTAGCGATGACGCCATCGCGCAGGGGCACGTTGAAGTCTACGCGCAAAAACACGCGGCGACCGGCGAGTTCGAGCTGCTCGAGCCTTCTCACCTCTGTTGTCTGCCGATGTTCCTAGAGACTGCCGGCGATCATCGAGGTGACGTCGCACAGCCGGTGCGAAAATCCCATTTCGTTGTCGTACCAGGACAGGATCTTGGCAAAACCGGGCTCGGGTACCTTGGTGATCGGCGCGTCAAAGATCGACGAGTGCGGGTTGCCGTTGAAGTCTATCGACACCAGCGGCTTGTCGTTGTACTGCAGAACGCCCTTCATTGGGCCGTCGGCAGCGGCCTTCATGGCCGCGTTTATTTCTTCGGCCGAGGGCGTCTTTTCGGTTTCAAAAACGAGATCGACCACCGATACGTTGGGCGTCGGAACCCTTATGGCCATGCCGTCTAGCTTTCCTGCCAGCTCGGGCAATACCAGGCCGACGGCCTTCGCGGCACCGGTGGTGGTGGGGATCATCGACAGCGCGGCGGCCCGTGCCCGGCGCATGTCGCCATGCGGCAGGTCGAGTATTCGCTGGTCGTTGGTGTAGGAGTGTATGGTCGTCATCAGGCCACGCTTGAGCGTGAACTCCTGGTGCAGGATCTTGGCAACCGGCGAAAGACAGTTGGTCGTACACGAAGCGTTGGAGATGACGTGGTGCGAGGCGGGGTCGTAGCTCTCGTGGTTGACCCCGTAGCAGAGCGTGAGGTCCACGTCGCCGGCCGGCGCCGAGATCACTACCTTGCGGGCGCCCGCTTGGAGGTGGGCGGCTGCCTTCTCGCGGGAGGCGAACAGGCCGGTCGATTCGATGACCACGTCCACGCCCAGGTCGCCCCAGGGGAGTTGCGCCGGGTCGCGCTCGGACAGGACCTTGATGGACTTGCCGTTGACCGAGATGCTGGCGTCAGAGGCTTCGACCTGTCCCGGAAAGCGTCCGTGGATGCTGTCGTACTCCAGCAGGTGGGCCAGCGTTGCCGCGTCGGTGAGGTCGTTGACCGCGACGATTTCGTAGTCTTTCTGTTCCAACCCCGCACGGAGCATGTTACGACCGATGCGACCGAAACCGTTAATTGCTACCCTGGCTGCCACTGTAATCCTCCTGGCTGATGTGTTGCTCGCAGGCGCGTCGCCGCTGGCGGCAATCGTCCTGCAAACGAGTTAACCCACCTTGTACAAACGTTTGAAAAGGTGGGGGAAACAGCGTTCGTATCTCATGCGCGGCAGACGGGGTCAAGGTAACAGGGCCGTTCGTTTCCGGCTTCGGGGGGATGCTGCATAATGGGTTGGCCGCGTGACCAGGCTGGTGTTTGCAGGGCGCAGCTTGTGCGCGCCTGACGCGAACTGTTATTCGGTCGGCGGCGAGGGAGTAGACTGAGGCGGTGGAGTCGGGTGGAGGTATACAGTTTCTGGACATGGTCGGTGGGTCGGGGCCCGTCGTGCAGGGGGTGCTGTACCTGCTCATCGCGGTGTCGGTAATCAGCTGGGCGGTCATTCTTTTCAAGGCTCGGCAGATCCGTGTGGCGCGACGTTTTTCCGAGCGTTTCCTCGACATGTTCTGGCAGACTCGCAACCTGACCGAGGTGTCGCGGGCTTGCAGCGGCCTGCCGGAAAACCCGGTCGCCGAGGTTTTCAGGGCCGGTTACGAGGAGCTGCTTCGCTTGCGGACCCGCAAGCGCGGATCCTCGGACCCGCTGACCACCGAGCTTGGCGGTGTGGCCAACGTGGAGAGGGCCATGCGGCGAGCGGCCAGCCTGCAGCGGGTCAAAATGGAAAGGCAGCTGACTTTCCTGGCCACCACTGCCAGCTCGGCTCCTTTTGTGGGCCTCTTTGGCACGGTGTGGGGGATCATGAACTCCTTCATGGGCTTGAGCGAAGGTGGCTCGTCGAGCATCCAGGCGGTGGCTCCCGGCATATCCGAGGCACTCGTGGCCACGGCCATGGGCCTGGCGGCGGCCATTCCGGCGCTGGTGGCCTATAACCACTTTGCGCGTCGCGCGACCGTTCTAGCGGGCGACATGGAAAACTTTGCCTCCGAGTTTCTCAACATCGCCGAGCGACACTTCCTGGGACAGGCCGGTCGCGGATGAGCGGAGAGATCGGCAGCGGGTCGACCATCTCGGGCATAAACGTCACACCCCTGGTCGATGTGATGCTGGTGCTGCTGGTGATCTTCATGGTGACCGCACCCATTATTCAACAGGGTGTCCCGGTGGATCTGCCCGAGGTGACGGCAGAGCCCCTGCCGGGTGACGAGTCAGCGCTGGTGGTGTCGGTGACCGGCGATGGTGAAGTGTACCTGGCCGACGAGGCAGTCGAACTGGATGCACTGGGCGCCGAGATCCTCGCGATGGTTAAAGATGTGCCGGGTCGCCCGGTGTATCTCAGGGCTGACCACAGGGCCCGCTACGGGGCGGTCGTGGCCGTCATGGCCGAGCTGCGGCGGGTGGGAATAAAAAACCTCGGGATGATAACCGACCCCGAGGCTGCCTGACCAGTGCAGGTCGATTTTCCAGGCAGCCCGGTCTCGTTGCACCGTGACGTCCTGGACCCCGATTTTATCAGGGCGGCACTGCTGTCGCTGGCTGGCCACCTGCTGATACTCGCGGTGGTGGTGTTTCTCGGGGCTAGCTACTGGAGCGAGTCCCCCGCGCGGGCTCCGATATACGGCGTGCGCATTCACAAGGCAGCTCCCGGCTCGCTGCTGATGCGGCAGGGGCCGCTGGGCGGTTCCGCCGCGCGACCCAAGGCGCCCGTCCTGGCGAAGAAGCCGGTACCCGTGAAGAAACCTGAGCCGGTGGCGAAGAAGCCAGTACCTGTGAAGAAACCTGAGCCGGTGGCGAAGAAGCCAGTACC
>DUBO01000057.1 GCA_012960245.1 Candidatus Binatota bacterium
CGCAAGGCCGCGGTAAGACTGGAGCTGACGGGCGGAGTTGAACCGCCGACCTGCTGATTACGAATCGAGCCAAGCGCACACCCACGCGTACTCGCCTTTACTCTCCCGCCCTCTCAAGGCTCTGACTCCATTGACAAATTAAGCGCTGGGTCGCCTACTGAACGTGACGCGTTACCAGGCTGTACTCACCCTCACTACGCGCCAAGTGGTACCAAATTGGTACCAAATTTCAGACCACCGGAGGCAAGACCGAATGAACATCAAGCTCAACAAGAAGACAGTGGAAGCCGCCACCGCACCCGTCACAGGCGAACTCATCCTGCGCGACAGCGAGATACGAGGTTTCTGGTGTCGCGTTACTAGCAGCAGCCGGACCTACGTCCTGCGCACCCGCATCGACGGAAAGCAGCGCAGCATCACGCTGGGTCGCCACGGGCAGATCGAACCCGCCGAGGCTCGGCGCAAGGCCCTGCAGATGCTCGGCGACATAGCCCGCGGCAACGACCCGACGGCCGAGCGCGAAGCCAGCCGCCGATCCCCAACCTTCGAGGAATTCTCCCAGCGCTACCTGTCCGAGTGGGCCAAGCCGCGCAAGAAGCCCAGCGGCCTGCGCAACGACATCGGGCAACTGAACAACCACATCCTTCCCGCGATGGGGCAGCTCAAGCTCGGCCAGGTTTCTAAGCGCCACGTCACCGAACTTCACCAGGCCATGCGAGGCACCCCCTACGAGGCCAACCGGGTGCTGGCCCAGCTGAGCAAGATGTTCAACCTGGCCGAGGCCTGGGACCTGAGGCCGCAGGGATCAAACCCCTGCCGCTGGGTGACCAAGTACAAGGAGGAGGCCCGCAAGCGTTACCTGGGCGAACTCGAACTGAGGCGGCTCGGTAACGAACTCGAACGGCTGGGTAAATCAGGCGAGGAATCGCCCTACGTGGTTGCGGCCATCAACCTGCTGCTCATGACGGGTGCCCGGTCGGGCGAGATCCTGGCTCTCAGGTGGAGCTACATCGACTTCGAGCAGGGGCTCATTCACCTGCCCGACAGCAAGACAGGCCGCAAGGATCTGGAGATGGCAGCAGAGGTGAGAGAAATATTGCAGTCGCTGCCGCGCGACGGTGGTCCGTGGGTGTTGCCTGGAAACAAGGAAGGGCAGCACCTGGTCAATCTCTTCAAGCCGTGGTCACGAATCCGCGAGCGTCTCAACATGACCGACGTGCGCATTAACGACCTTCGGCACACCTTCGCCTCGATGTCGGTGACAGTAAACATCTCGCTGCCCGTAATCGGTGGGCTGATGGGTCACAAATCAACGGCTACGACCCAGCGCTACGCCCACCTTATGCGAGACACCGGGCGGCAGGCGGCCAACCAGGTTGCTACGGATATCTCGAAGGCACTGGGGCAGAAGTAGCGCTCTCGGTGCAAAGAGAAACGCCCCGGCAGCCGTGCTGGCCGCCGAGGCGATGTTGTTCTTGACGCTGGTTGTCGAACCGCCCTGCCCTACTGGTCCTCGAACAGCGAACACGCGGCCCAGTCATAAAAACCCACCGTGGGGCGATTGAGTCCGTCACTTACAGACGAGTATAAGCCGGCGGCTAAGTTGTTAAACCCACCGCTG
>DUBO01000058.1 GCA_012960245.1 Candidatus Binatota bacterium
CCCTGCTCGACAAGCTCTTCGCCGACGAGGTGCTGATGAAGCAGATTCTTAGGTCGGGCGGCGCGAATGGTGGCGAGTATGGCGAGGCGATGCAGGTCTACAGCGCCATTCTCGAGGCAAGCGAACTGGCCCGTAAGCCGGGTATCCTCCAACGCCTCGCACTGGGTACCGCTCTTCAACAGCCGTGGCTGGACGAGAATAAGAAAGGTAGCGTGAACGGGATTGTCTTTGCCGACCACAGAAACCCGGACGGCCAGCTCGCGCGCTACTTGCATTATGAGCAGGCTTACCTTGCGAAAGAACTGGACCCGCAGTTCAAGGATTTCAACGCGTGGGAGTGTCGATTCATCACGAACGACCCCTACACCAATAAAGAACTCACTTGGGTGCGTTCGATGCTTCGCCAGTTCCGCCCGGACCACATCACCAACCCCGATCAGAAATGGCGGTACACGCGTGTTGTGAAAAGCGATCTGCCGTATACGAGTACGCGGCATGACGACACGCTGGGCTTGCCTCAGCAACAAGCTCTCGCATTGGGCGGGGTCTGTGGACGCCGCGCCTTCTTCGGCCGGTTCGTCGCCCGCGCGTTTGGGATCCCCTCCAGGCGTTCGACTCAGTCCGGCCACGCCGCAATGAACCGCTGGACGCCCGACGGCTGGGTGAACAACTTCGGCGGTTGGTGGTCGTTCAACTGGTGCGGCCCCCAAGGCGGGCAGGACTTCTACCTCGATTCTCAGGCACGCGAGCACGAAGAGATCTACCTGCAGGTGCTTCGTGCCCAATGGATTGGCGATGTCCTGGGGCAGGAAGATGTCAGCCTCCGACACTACGGCCAAGGCGGTGGTTTCTGGGACGGTTTAGCGTTCTATATAAAGCGGGCAGTCGTTGAGGCTGCCAACCTCGATCAAGCGGCAGCGGACGCAGAGCTGGCGGCACTGAGTGCGGAAGAAGCCCGTCTGCTCGGCGAGTCGGACAAGGTTCTGGGCGATGGAGAGATCAAAGAGATCAAAATCCCCGAGGAGGACAAAAAGATCGTCGTCGCGAAGGACGGCACGATCATCGTTCCCGCGGTGGCCTGCACCAGCCCGAAGAATAATACTGACAAGGTCGCGTTCTTGAAGAGCTGGGACGGCGGCATGCAGCTCCACTACCAACGATTGGGCAACCGCCCCGAACTTCTGAAATATACGGTCGAGGTTCCTGTCGCAGGGAAATACGAACTGACTTTCAATGTCTGTACTGTCTCGAAAAAGTACCCCGTCATTGCCCGGCTCAACAGGAGAACGCTCGTCAATACGATGGTCCCTTACACCAAAGGGAGTTGGCAACGCACCGAGCCAGAAATTATTGAGTTGCGCGAAGGAAGGAACACACTTCAGTTTACATGCCGAGCGCCGAACCGCGGCGTGAGCATCAAGGAATTCCAGCTCAAGCCGGTGAAATAAACAACGACTAGACGTGACATTGAAAGAGCTTGCTCCCATGAACAGAATTTCTCGGATTGTTGTCGCCTTGCTTGTCCTGGCCAGCGCAGGCGTATGGCCGTTGCCGGTGATGGGGCAGAATCAGGCGGGCTCGATCTCAGGTAACAAAATC
>DUBO01000059.1 GCA_012960245.1 Candidatus Binatota bacterium
TCTCTGCGCGGCGGTGACCTGCACTGCCATTGACCAGTGCCACGACGTTGGCACCTGCGATTCGGCAACCGGCCTTTGCAGCGATCCGATCGCCGGTAACGGTACAGTCTGCGATGACGGCGACCTGTGCAGTGATCCAGATTCCTGCAGCAGCGGTGTCTGCGAGGGCTTGCTCACTGATTGTAGCGGGCTGGATGACAACTGCGTGCTGGGCACCTGTGACGTGGCGAACGGAAATTGCGCCGCCCAGGCGGTGGCCGATGGTGGGGGCTGTGATGACGGTGACTTGTGCACCGAGAGCGACCAGTGCAGTTCGGGCGCTTGCGTAGGCGTTGCGGGAGCACAGTTTGAGTCGAGCAAGTTAAAACTCGGATTGCGCGGAGTGGGCGATGACAAGCTGAATTTCAAGTCGCAGGCAGCGCAGGCTGATATGCTCGGCCTGCCGACATCTGGTGGAGTAGACCTGGTTCTCAGCGACTCCCTGGGCAACACGGTTTACTTTGCCTCCATAGCCGCTGGCGACTGGGAGGACGTGCGCGGCCGGGGTAGTAAGTTCAAGTTCAAGGATCGCACGGGCACGCTGGCCGACCGCATACAGAAGGCCCAGCTCAAGGTGAACACTCGCCGTGGAATCGTATTGTTCAAGGCCAATGGCAAGTACCTGGACCTCCAGGCTGCAACGGGCGAAGTCTCATTGTCGCTGTCGGTGGTCGTGGGTGGATCGCCGAGCGGTAGCTGCACCAGTGCCCCCGCGATGGTCTGCACGAGCAGGGGCAGCAACTTGAAGTGTGACCTATGACCGGGTTGCAGAGTGCCGGCCCTGGCGGCAGGTAACACTGTCGCTTGACAAGCGGGGGTGGCTTGGAGTTTGCTGTATTTGGCGTTTGCAGGAAAGGGCACCGGGTATGAAAATATGAAGACAGTAGCGATAGAGAAGTTTTGCGTGGGTGCAGCCTTGGTCTTGTTGACCGCCGGGGTCGGCGTTGTGGGTTGCGCCACGGCCCAGGATGGACAGGTGGTGCAGGACACGTCGGCTGCGCCTGTGGCCGACGCTGGCTTGAAGGTCTACCTCGACCCCGAGACCGGTGAGTTTCTCGAAGAACCGCTTCCAGGCCAGGCCGATGCTGCTGGCGCTGGAAACAGTCGGCAGGCAGAGCGCGCACCGTTGGTCGAAGAGCCCAGCCCGGTAGAGGGTGGCGGCACCATGATCAGGCTCGACGACAGGTTCCATGCCGAGTTTCGCGCCACGGTAGATGCCGACGGCGAGCTCAAGGCCGACTGCGCACCGTCGGTCGAGTAGCACTCGCCGGCCGCGACACTTCAGTCGGTGACCGGCGCGCGGCAGCGTTCAATCGCCGCCTTCTGCCTGCTTCCCAGGCTTATCGCCCTCGCGCCCATGAACAACACCATAGCTGCCCAGAGCAGGCTGACCGACGCGAGCTGTTGAGCGAGCAGGGCGAGCGGCGTGTAAACCAGTAAGGTCGAGGCAAGCATAGCGTTGCGCAGCACCACTCCCTCGGTGAGGCCGAGGAACAATCCGTCGTAGATGAACGCCACTGCCCCGAGCAAGATGGCGGCGTAGAGCCAGCCGCGGTACGACATCATGGCGGCCACGATGTCGCTGTGCGAAGTCATGAGGGCAAAGATAGTCTGCGGGGCAGCCCAGAGCAGGGCCACCGCCATCAACGCGATAATCATTCCCCACGCCATTGCCAGCGAGAGCAGGCGGCGGGTTGCCTGCGCATCGTTGCGGCCCTTGCTGATGCCGGCGAGGCTGTGCAGCGATAAGGCGAAACTGTCTACCGCGTAGGCTACCAGGTAAAAAAGGTTGAGCAGTATAGCGTTCGCGGCCAGGGCTACCGTGCCTATCGCCGCGCTGATGTTAATGAACGAAGCGAACACCGAAACCAGGCAGAGGGTACGTATCATGATGTCGCGGTTGAGCGCGAACAGTCGCCTGAATGTCTCGCGGTCGGCGAAGCCGGCGGCGCTGGTCAGCCAGCCGCGGTCGGCCTTGAAGAGTACCAGCAGGTAGAGCAGCAGTCCGAGGTACTGGGACATGGCCGTGGCGATGCCGGCGCCCCGGGAAGCCAAGCCGAGGGTGTAAATAAAATAGTAGTCCAGCGCGACGTTGGCCGAGCTCATTACCAGCGTCACCAACAGTACTGTACGGCTGCGCCCGCGCCCCAGCAGCCAGCCGATGAAGGCCAGGTTGACCAGCACCGCGGGCGCGGCCCATATCCTGGCGTCAAAATAAGCACGGCCCGAGGCCTCGGCCGCTTCACTTCCCGCGAGCACCGAGAAGCCAAGCGCTCGTATCGCCGGCGAGAGGGCGAGCACCGCGAGCCCCATCAACAGGGCGAGCGCCAAGGCCCGGTACAGCACCAGCGACAACTCGTGCTTGTCCTTGCGCCCCTGGGCCTGGGCCGTGACACCCTGCGTGCCGGTCTCAACAAAGCTCAATGACCAGTAGACGTAATCAAACAGCACCGAGGCCAGGCCAACCCCGGCCAGGTGAGACACCTCGTCCAGGTGGCCCAGCATCGCGAGGTCGACCAGGCCGGCCAGTGGTACGGTGATCAGGGCAAAGAAATTAGGCAGCGCCAGTCCGAGCAGGCGCCGGTTGAGCTTGCGGGTGTTTGTTGGACGGCGGGGCGCAGTGTCGAGGGGTGTTGGATCAGTTGTCATCAAACAGGCTCGCCTGTGCCGGTCGTAGTACTGCCGTCACGGCTTCAAGACAGCCGGGGTCATCGTTGGCTGGCTTGTTCATGCGCGGTGACACGGGGTGGTAGTGCAGCGAGCCTGGCGGCAGTGCGCTGCAAAGCTCGCGCAGTTGATCGTCGGCGAGCGGCCGTCGCTCGAGCCATTGCTGCCAGTGTTGCTTCGGTAGAATCACCGGCGCGCGGTGGTGCAGATCAACCAGGTCGTCGCCCGCATCGGTGGTGAGGATGGTGAAGGTTTGCAGTTCCTGCTCGTCGTCGCCCCAGGTTTCCCACAGGCCCGCCATCGCAAAGGTCTCGTTGTCGGAAGCCTGCACGTAACAGGGCTGTCGCTGCTCGTCCACCCGCAGCCACTCGTAGAAGCCGTTGGCCGGCACGAGACAGCGCCGACTGCGCAGTGCCTCCCGGAACGAGGGTTTGACGGCTGCTGTTTCCGAGCGGGCATTGATCATGCGCTGGCCGATAGCCGGGTCGTCGGCCCAGGCGGGCACGAGTCCCCATCCGAGTGACAGTGCTTCGCGCCTGTCGTCCGCGCCGGCCCTGATAACCGGCGCCAGCTGTGACGGTGCGAGGTTGTAGCGAGGGGCGAAGGATGGAAAATCCTCGACCTCGAACATTTCGGCCAGCCGCTCGGGCAGGCTGTGTATGACGAAGCGTCCGCACATGACCTTGTATAGGCCGCCCGGCCCGGCAGTGCAGCAAGCAGGCGGAGCGTAGAACCTAGCACGCGCCCGGCAATGGCACACCCGTGCGTTGTGCCGCGGTCGGGTTGCAGCAGTTGCAAACGCAAGGCTCAATGCTCGGCTCATGAACGACAACACCCCGGTTCTTGTAGGTTGCGGACAGTTTACCCTTCGCGACGGTCGCGGCGACCGTTCGCCGGTTGACCTTATGGCCGAGACCGCGCGCATGGCTGCCGAAGACGCGGGTCCCGGGGAGCGCCTGTTGCGCGAGGTCGACGCGCTGGCCGTGATGGGCGTTATCGGCTGGCGCTACGATGACGCGCCCGGCCTGCTGTCGCGGCAGCTGGGCATCGACCCGCGTCGCCGCCAGTACAGCAGCATAGGAGGCAACACCCCGCAGTGGTTGGTCAACCGTAGCTGTCGCGAGATAGAGCGTGGTGATGTCGGGGCCGTGTTGATCACCGGCGCCGAGGCACTGGCCAGCTACAAGCGGGCCAACGTTGACGGGCGACGCCTGGACTGGGAGCGCGGTGCGGGCGGCGAGGTTGAGATGATCGGCGACCCGAGGCCGGGCAGCAGCGATCACGAGAACGCGCACGGGCTCATGTTGCCGCCCACTATTTACCCGTTATTCGAGAATGCCCTGCGCGCCCGGGCCGGTCGTGATCCGGGCGAGCACCTGCGCCGCCTCGGCGAACTCTACGCGCCGTTTTCACAGGTGGCGTCGGACAATCCCCTGGCCTGGTTCGGGCAGAGGCGCTCGGCCGAGGAGATAGCCACGCCGTCGGCTTCCAACAGGCTCATCGAGTGGCCCTACACCAAGTACATGAACGCGGTGTTGATGGTTGACCAGTCGGCGTCGCTGATACTGACCTCGGTGGGGAAGGCCCGTGAACTGGGCATTGAAGAGTCGCGCTGGGTGTTTCTGCACGGCTGCGGTGATGCCAACGACCTGTGGTATGTGAGCGAGCGCCGTGATTTCTGTTCTTCACCTGCGCTGGCTGCGGCCGGACAGCAGGCATTGGCGATGGCGGGTGTGGGCATAGACGATATCGATTGCTTCGACCTCTACAGCTGTTTCCCCAGCGCGGTGCAGATAGCCCGTAATGAACTCGGTATAGCCGAAGATGATACGCGCCCGCTCACGGTGACCGGTGGGCTGGCCTGTCACGGCGGGCCCGGCAACAATTACACCACCCACGCAATAGCCACCCTCATGCAACGGGTACGCGACAAGCCCGGCAGCCTCGGCCTTGTAAGCGGGCTGGGCTGGTACATGACCAAGCACTCGCTGGGTATTTATGGCACTACAGCGCCGGCGGGTAATACTGGCGGGGCCTCCCGGTTGCATAGCGAAGAACGGGCGGGGGAGTTGCAGCAGCGCCTCGACGCAATGGATCACCCGTCATTGCAGGAGCAACCGGAGGGCAGCGGCAGCATCGAAACCTACACGGTCGCGTTCGATCGCGATGGTGCACCCGAGTCGGGCATCGTGGTGGGCAGGCTGGACAACGGTGATCGTTTTCTCGCGCGAGTTGTCAGCGACCCCGGGCTGCTGGCCGAACTTGTTGAACACGAGGGAGTGGGACGAAGCGGCAGCGTGAAGCCGAGCGGCGAGCGCGGCAATGTTTTTACCCCGGGCTGAGCTTACCAGGCCCGGCTGAGCGGGGCCGCTGGGTAGGCGAGGGGCTTGGGGCTGCATAGTGGTGTGCAAATACGTGCGCTCGAGCTGCCAGCAATATGCACGACGAGAACAACGCCTTTCTAACGTTGCAGGCATTGTTGTCTATGCCTTAAACGTCATTGACAACTACCCCCGTGTTGTGGGATGAACTTGATATGGGTCGGAGCCTGGCAGTCGGTGCATTCTTGCTGCTGGCCCTTTCGGCGTTGGTAGTCAGCCAGGCCGATGCGGCGCCGGCCTTCAGTGAATCTATTGCTCTTAACACCAACGCCGAGACCGACTCGGGCAATGACGACTTTCCTTTCATTGTCGGCGATGGCGATGGGCGGTGGGTAGCGGCCTGGTCATCGGCCGACACGCTGGGCGATAGCGTGGGCAGCGACAGCGACATCCTGGTGGCCACTTCTTTCAGTAACGGTTCGTCCTGGACCGCGCCCGTGCCCCTGGCCGCCTATTCGGCTTCTGATGTCGACATCGATGACGACGTTACCATCGAGACCGACGGGGAGGGTACCTGGATCATTGCCTGGTCGTCGGAATATTCGCTGGCCGGCTCGGCGGGAAATGACAGGGACCTGTTTTTTACGATCTCCAATGACAACGGCAACAGCTGGAGCTCACCGGCGTTGCTCAACACCAACGCCAACAGCGACGCCGGCGATGACCGGCACCCGTCGTTGATCAACGACGGGCAGGGACGCTGGATGGTGGCCTGGGAATCCGACGAACCCCTGGGCGGCTCCCAGGGCCTGGATTACGACATCTTCTACTCGGTGTCGCTCGACAGTGGATCGAGCTGGAGCGCGCCCTCGGCTCTCAACACGCTCTCGGAGCAGGACTCGGGCAACGATGTACACGCTGACCTGTTCTGGGAGCCGTCTGGCCTTGTTGTCGCGGTGTGGATGAGCGCCGAGGATACGGCCGGAGCGGGCAGTGACTTTGATATCGCGGTTTCGCGGACGGTTAACTTTGGTGATACCTGGGCGGCGCAGAGTTTTCTCAATGGAAACGCCGTCGACGATCGTCTTAACGACAGCTACCCGGAGATGGCCGGTGACGGGCAGGGTAATCTGCTGGTGGCCTGGCAGAGCGAGGATCGTTTCGGGGGCACACTGGGGCATGATTGGGACGTGATATTTTCCTTCTCGGATAACGAGGGGGCGTCCTGGGGCTGGCCCGGGCCGGTGAACTCTGCGGCCGGCAGCGACGGGGGCATCCACGACAGGCGTCCGACGGTGGCCACTGACGGACTGGGGACCTGGCTGATTGCCTGGGAGTCCAATCACGACCTGGACGGCGCGGCGGGTGCGGATTTTGACATCCACTATGCGGCGTCTACCGACGGGTCTAACTGGTCAAATAGTGCCCTCATTGATTCCCAGGGCGGGCTGGATATTGGCCACGACTACCACGTTGAGTTGGCCTGGGACGGGTTGAACTGGTTGGCCACCTGGACGTCCTGGGACGATCGCATCGGCACGGTGGGTGTCGATACCGATATCTTTGTGACTCCCAACGACGGGGCCTGCACCGAGCTGCCCCGCGAGAACTGCCGCATCCCCTATTTCATCCGGCGAGGAATGTTGCAGTTGGTTTACGGTAAGAAAGAGAGCAGGGACAAGTTGGTCTGGAAGTGGCAGCGCGGATTCGCCACTTCGATTGAGGACTTAGGAAGCCCGGACACTGTGCACGGCTTGAGCCTGTGCGCTTATGACTCCTCGGGGCCCGGTGGTGCCTCGCGACTGGTGTACTCGGGCTTGGTCGCTGCCGGTGGCTTGTGCCGTTCGGCTCCCTGCTGGCGGCCTAACAGTAGCGATGGAGGATGGCGTTACAAGAACCCTGACACCGGCCCGTCGGGTATACAGACCGTCAAGCTCAAGCCGGGTGGACACGGCCAGGCGAATATCAGGATCAAGGGAAAGGGCGCCTCTCTCGATCTACCACTGTTGCCGTTGTTTCCGGAGGTCCTGGTGCAAGCCCGCTCATCAACCGGCACCTGCTGGGAGTCTACATTTACGACACCAGTAATAAGCAGTTCGACCCGTTTCAAGGCCAGGTCTGACTGACGACCTGCCGGCAAGCGCAGCAGGCATAGCAAAGCCACCCGCAGCCGCTTCAAACGGGCGGATCGTGGTCGTAATTGCCCCCCGTGAGGGGGAGTGTTTCGGCCGTTGCAGCGGCGCATGGTCGCGCTCTCAATTCGCCCCATCCGGGGGGCATTTATACCTTTCTTCTGCTTTCGCCCCCCCCGCCTGAGTTACATTTCGAGCTAGCGTCCGGAAGCCCGTTGACAACAGGCCGGTTGCACCTCCGTGCTTGGTATGCGGCCTCGTTTTTCGTGGCCGGCAGGGTAGTACAGGGTTGATAACGGGTAGTGCGTATCACAGACGCACCAGCCCGGTGACATCTCGACTTTTTCGTTACTGTCGCCGAGTTGGGCTTTTCGTTGCCACATTAGTGGTCGCGGGAGCGCCCCTGTGCGTGCCGACAGCGTCGCTCGCGTCTCTCCCGCTGCCCCACGAACTGCCGATGGTCTTCGAGGAGAACCTCGGGCAGGCAGCCGACAACGTCCATTTTCTCGCCCGCAGCAAAGGCTACACCGTTTTTTTCACGCCGTCCGAAGCGGTGCTCATCCTTCGCTCGAACGGCGACGACCAGGCTGGCGAGAATTCGGTTTCGCTGCTCAGGATGAGGGCGACCGGAAAGAGCAAGACACCGCGCGTGGTAGGCGAAGCGCTGCTGCCCGGAAAGGTGAACTACTTCGTTGGCAATCAGGCCAACTGGAAAAAAGGGCTGCGTCTTTACGGGCAACTCAGGTACGAGGGCATTTATCCCGGTATAGACCTGGTGTTCTACGGCAACCGTGGTCACCTGGAGTATGATTTTGTCGTGGCGCCGGGAGCTGACCCGGACCTCGTGTCGATAGAATTCGACGGCGCCCTGAGCACGAGCATAGGGCCAGCCGGTGACCTGTTGCTGGGCACTTCTACGGGCGTGCTCACCATGCGACGGCCGGTGGCCTGGCAGGGCAAGGGCGTCAATCGCCGCCGCGTGCCCGCGGGTTTCTACCTCGAGAGCGGGGGCAAGGTAGGCTTTGCGCTGGGCGAGTGGGACCGCAGCCGCGAGCTGGTCATAGACCCCGTGCTCGATTACTCGAGTTTTCTCGGCGGCGGTTCGGGTGACGAAGCCTACGACGTGGCGGTCGGCGCGACCGGCGATCTCTACCTGGCGGGTAAAACCATATCGACTGACTTTCCCCAGGTATCGGCTTGTGTCGACTGTGCGACAAACTCGACCATCCCCGCGGCGCATGACGCGTTCGTGGCGCGCATCGACCCGTCGCTCACGGGCGCGGCGTCGCTGGTGTACGCCACCTACCTGGGCGGCGGCGATACCGACTGGGGGCTGGGCATCGCGGTAGACTCGTCGGGCAGCGCCTTTGTAACCGGCAAGACAGATTCGAGTAACTTTCCCACGGCATCGCAGGTGGGAGACCCCTTCCAGGACAACAGCCACGGCTCACAGGGGTTCGAGGCCTTCGTGACCAAGCTGTCGCCCAATGGTTCGGCGATCGTATACTCCACCCTCCTGGGCCGCGCCACTACCCAGGGCAGCGCCGTGGCCGTGGATTCTTCGTCCCGGGCCTGGGTGGTCGGCTCGACTACTTCACCAGTATTTTTCCCGGTAAACGGCGCGGTACAGGGCTCGCTCAACGGGGAGGGTGACGCCTTTCTCACTGTCTTCAACGCCGACGGCACAGCCGTCGTTGCCTCGACTTTCCTGGGCGGTGCCGGCTTCGAGGAAGGCTTAGGCGTGGCCCTGGATTCGGTGGACGGGGCCTGGGTCGTTGGGCGCACGAAATCTGACGATTTTCCGGTAAGCGCAGGCGCCCTGTACTCGGTGAAGAGCCCGGCGGGCCCCTCGAGCAACAACGGTTTCGTGACGAGAATCACGCTTGATCCCGTGACCTCGGCCATGACCCAGGCCTGGTCCAGCTATCTCGCGGGCGGAGCCATAGTTGTCAACTCGGTGGCTGCGCGAGCTGGCGGAGGTGCCTGCGTGGCAGGCAACATCAGTTCGCCGTCGGGCGTGCTCGCCATGGTTAATCCCCTGCAACAGATCTACGCGGGTTCTGGCGACGGTTTTGTTGCTTGCATCAACAGTGCAGAGAACGCTTTTGACTGGTCGACCTATATCGGCGGCAGTGGCCTGGACACGGCGGCAGCGGTTGCCATCGACACGACCGGTC